>CAYWHV010000314.1:1395-3499 GCA_964458045.1 uncultured Methanospirillum sp. | reverse complement strand
CGATGAAGCTCACCGGACCCAGTATGACGCTCTTGCTCTCAATATGCGGACCGCTCTCCCGAATGCCGCATTCATCGCCTTTACCGGGACTCCCCTCATGGAGTCTGAAGAGAAGACCAGGGAAGTATTTGGGGAATATGTCAGCATCTACACCTACCGACAGTCAACCGAAGACGGAGCCACCGTTCCCCTCTATTACGAGAACCGGATCCCTGAACTCCAGGTAACCAATACCAATCTGAACGAGGATATGGAACGGTTGATTGACGAAGCCGCCCTGAATCCGGCAGAAGAAGCGAGACTTGAGCGGGAATTTGCCCGTGAATATCACCTCATCACACGGGATGACCGGCTGGAACGAGTTGCAGAAGATATCGTCAACCACTTTACAAACCGGGGCTGGCAGGGAAAGGCGATGGTCGTTGCCATCGACAAGGCAACCACTGTCCGGATGTATGACAAGGTCCGAAAATATTGGTTTGAGACCTTAAACCGGCTCAGGGCAGAACGGTACCGGGTCACCGGTGAGGACCTGATGATTCTTGATGAGAAGATTTCCCTCATGGAGCAGACCGACATGGCGGTTGTCGTATCCCAGTCCCAGAACGAGATAGAAGATATGAACAAGAAAGGGGTAGATATGCTACCACACCGGACCCGGATGGTCAAAGAAGACCTAGCCGAGAAGTTCAAAGATCCGAACGATCCTTTCCGCCTGGTCTTTGTCTGTGCCATGTGGCTTACCGGATTTGATGCTCCCGCCTGCTCGACCATATACCTTGACAAACCGATGAAGAACCATACCCTCATGCAGACCATTGCGAGGGCAAACCGGGTCTTTGGTGAGAAGGTCAATGGTCTCATTGTTGACTACTACGGGGTATTCAAAGACCTGCAAAAGGCTCTCGCCATCTATGCTCCCGGTCTTGGAGAAGACGATAAGATACCGGTTCAGGACAAACAGATGTTGGTTAGTCATCTGAAAACCGTTATCAATGATATTACCGCATTCTGCACCCTCAAAGGGATTGATACCTCTGGTTTGTTGCAGGCAAACAAGTTTGAAAAAGTCAAACTTATCGATGAGGCAGTCGAAGCAATTCTCGTAAATATTGACTCAAAGCAGCAATTCATCAGCCAGACTGCGATCATGACCCGGCTCTTTAAAGCGATTAAACCCGATCCAGTGGTAAACGACCTCCTCCCGATATGTACTCTCTATCTGGTCCTCTCGATGAAGATCAAATCTCTTGACCCATCTGTGGATATTTCACGCCTGATGGCATCCATTGAGGAACTGCTTGACCGGTCCATCGCTTCGGAAGGGTATACCATTAAAACCCCAACCATACTTGACCTGAGCCAGGTCAACCTTGATGTCCTTGCCGAAAAACTCAAAAAAGGAAAGAAGCGAACCGAAGCAGAACGGCTGAAAAAACTCCTTGAGCAGCGGGTCATGAAGATGGTGGAACAGAACCGGACCCGGATTAATTTCCTTGAACGACTGAAGCAGATGATCGATGAATACAATGCTGACAGCCACAATATCGAAGACTTCTTTAAAAAACTGGTTGAGTTCTCCCGTGAGCTGGACGAGGAAGATAAGCGGGCATTAAAAGAGAATCTTACCGAAGAAGAACTCACCATCTTCGATCTTCTCACGAAACCGGATATGGAATTAACAAAAGCACAGGAGATCGAAGTTAAGAACGTAGCAAAAGAACTCCTCGACACCTTAAAAAGAGATAAACTTGTCCTTGACTGGAGAAAAAAGCAACAGACTCGTGCCATGGTTCATGTCTGTATCGAGGAGACCCTTGATCATCTTCCCCAGGTGTTTGATCAGGATATCTTTAACCAGAAGTGTGAGGTTGTCTATCAGTATGTATTTGACACGTATCCGGAAGTAGGGGTTGAGGCGATATGATAATCACCAGGTTTATCTTTAAGTGATTGAATGCCTGTTGTTTGACTGCTGATATGTCTTCTTGAAGTGGGTCTGATCATTGAGATTACCTGGTTCGATTGCCATACAAATTGGGATATTTATCACGTCGGAAAGTTCTATAACGCCAACGGGGATCTGTTTTTTCATCTAGTCGGT
>CAYWHV010000314.1:0-1385 GCA_964458045.1 uncultured Methanospirillum sp. | reverse complement strand
TTTAGCCATCCTTTCCAAGCCGGGCTTCATTGCCATGAAGGACTATGCTAGTCCAATCCATGTTGATGTTGGTATGCTCATTATCGTATCTTGAAAACGAAGATCCTGGCTGTCAGAGATGATTTATTTGCAAAATATCTAAATCGGAGATTTACCTCCTGATTTCAATAATACTTAGTTTACAGTGCTAACTGCATATATACAGCAATATGTGTGATCGAGCTACTTCTTTTTTCGATAGATCCCATTTTATCGTACTCTCTCTGGTGCTATACATCTGCCATTTAACCAAATCGAACCGAACCATGTGTTACCAGGCCGGCTCTGCATGGACGACACCAGATTTTCAGAGCAGAGAGATAAGACGAGAAAGTGATTGATATCTTCTATGAAACTAATCAGATATCGAACGGTTAAAAAAACGGGATTATCGGACCTGTGTTATCCTTTTATTATCACTTCACAGATCTTTAGGGCCATAACACCCGGGAAAACAGATACTCAACAGGTTGAGGACCAGGAGAAATGAACCATGAGCGACCCGAAGATGGGAAGATCATCAATACAGTTCGGCCAACTACCCGAGTGAGAATATGATCAAACCATGCTTCGACTGTCGTTGAGGCTAAAGAACAATAATAAAAAAACCATGGCAGACCCAACCCTATAATCACTGACACACAATTGATTCGACCAGGATTTTCTGATCCGTACTTAAATATAACAATTCAATCGGTTTAGACAACAAAATACACCCTGATCCAGGTAATGGGCAGCAATTCCAGCAACATACCAACATCTGCTGCCCATCAGAACTCAAAGGATTGCTGTCTGATATCAATAATACTTAGTGTACAGTACTATGTACATATATGTACAGCAATATGTATGATCGAGCTACTCCTTTTTCACGAGATCCTATTCAATCGTACTCTCTTACTCGTGCTGTACTGCTGCCATTGCTGCCCATGAGGATCAAAAATTTACGAGTATTTCTTTAAATGTAAATCAGAAGAAAAAACACAGCCTTTTTGATGGGCAGCACATGCTTGTACCTGCTGCCAATTATCCATGTCGATCCACACCATGTGTTCCGGGCCAGACCTGCTCTGCCTGGACGACATCGGATTTTCTGAGCAGAGATATGAGACGGGAGAGTTGAGATTTTGTTTATGAGACCAATCAAATACCAGACAGTCATAAAACCGGGATTGCCAGACAAATGTAATTCCCTGATTGGTACTTCACCGATCTTTAAACCATAATACCCAGGAAGGCAGAGTTTATCATGGGTGCTATCAGGATATTTTTCAGACACTCTTTGGAGCACAGAAACATCCATTAGAGACGGAGTTACGATCAGTGACAGATTACGAGGAGATTAA
>CAYWHV010000313.1:0-3512 GCA_964458045.1 uncultured Methanospirillum sp. | reverse complement strand
CTTGAAGAAGAGATAATCCAGCGGACTACTGCAGAGGAGAACAACCTGCATACCCTTTCTGTATTGAATGCAATTATTGAATCCACCGAAAACGGAATATTAGTCATTGATACATCCGGAAAAGTCACCAAGGTCAATCACCAGTTCACAACTATGTGGAAGATAACCGGTCGGGATTGCAGCTTTGAGGATTGTACTGAGATTCTCGAGGAGATAACTCACCAGATAAAAGATACGGAAAAATATCATGCAGAGTTGCAACATGTCCTCAATACTTCAGAACAGGATAATTACTCCCTGATTGAACTTACTGACAATCGTATATTTGAATGGCACTCAAAACCACAGAAAATTGGTAGTGATGTTATCGGAAGGGTCTGGACATTCCGGGACATAACCAGACAAAAAGAGATGGAAACTCTGATTGTAAAATCACTTCACGAAAAAGAGATCCTATTAAAGGAGATTCACCACCGGGTAAAGAACAATATGCAGGTGATCTCAAGTCTTTTGTATATGCAGGCAAAAATCACTAATGATGAAAAAACCAAAAATACTCTGATAGAAAGTCAGAACCGGATAAAATCAATCGCTCTTGTACATGAAAGCCTCTATCAATCACCAAATCTTGATAAAATTGATTATATCGATTATATACGCAAGATTACACGATATTTATTTGAATCATTTAATATTACATCGGACAGGATTAGCTATGAAATTACCGGTGAGAAGGTATATCTGGACATAGATAAGGCAATTCCCTGTAGCCTCATCCTGAATGAGATGATCTCAAATTCATTAAAGTACGCATTTCCAGATAACCAAAAGGGAACCATACAGATAGATGTCAGGAACGGGACAGATAATATTATTATCATCTATACTGATAATGGAGTAGGAATACCGGAACATATAACAATAGATAATACGAGAACGATGGGATTACAGTTAATAAATGGCCTGACAAATCAATTGAACGGCACCGTTGAATTAGCGAGAGAGCATGGAACCGTGTATAAGATCACGTTCCCGATGACGACCCCCCGGAGTTAATGCGATGGAACCTACGAAGATATTGGTTGTCGAAGACGAATTTATTACAGGTCTTGAGATTCAGGACCGCCTACGGAATATGGGGTATGATGTCCCGGAAGTGATTGCATCCGGAGAAGATGCAATTACCTGGGTTGCAGAATTTCATCCGGACATTATCATTATGGACATTACTCTTCAGGGAGTCATGACCGGCATAGAAGCTGCTGAAAGAATCAGGGAACGCTATAATATTCCGGTCATCTTCCTCACCGCTCATTCGGATGATGCGACTATTGAAAAAGCAGTAACTGCAGAACCCTTTGGATATCTTATAAAACCACTTGAAGAGAGGGCACTTAAAACTGCTATCCGGATGGCTCTTTATAAGCACTCTCTTGATAAAGCTCTGAGAGAGAGTGAAAACCGGTACCGGGCGATTGCTGAACTTGCAGAAGATCCAATATTCATCATTAATAAAGACTTTACCGTGGCATTTCTAAACCGTTTTGCATTTGATTTTTTCCATACAACCGTTGAAAACGCCGTTTTATCTGATATGAGACAGGTCTTCCCACCAGGTCTAGCGGATCCTCTTTTTGAGCAGATAAAAACCGTTATTGATTATGGTCACCCACTCCGCATTACTCATTATTATACAGAGGATACCGAAGAAAAATGGCTTGATATTACTGTTGTTCCGGTATACTCAGAGGAAGACGTTATCCAGGTGATCGCTCTTGCACACGACATTACCGCAATGGTAAAAATTGAAAAAGAGATTGAAAAGAAAGGACTCATACAGATAGAACATAATATGGAACAGTTTCAAATCCTAAACGACCATATTCGAAATCCTCTATCAATAATCATGTCACTGGCTTCTCTTATTGAGACAAAAGAGGCTGATGAGATCATCAATGAGGTAGAACGAATCGATGATCTGGTCAGGCAACTGGACCAGGGATGGGTTCAGTCTGAGGCAATCCGGGCATTTCTGCTGAAACACTATGGACATGGAAAAATATCAGATCTTTAAACCCCCGATAATAAAATCCTGATGTTCAAGGGATCTCAGGACATAAATCTCATCCCTGGAGTCTCTATTTTTGAAAAGCCAGGAATCGTATTTCCCACTAAAAAAAGGGAGTGCATCCCCAGGGATTGTCGGCAAGGATGGTTCCGATGATTGTTTTTATTGTGTCCGGAATTGTAAGAGAGGTATTGAATACCCACCCTGTGCTCCTTACGTTTGATTTAAAGACAAAATCAGCGCTTTTTTGGTCACAGGTGTGACAGAACGGTATCTGATACTAACGACAAGGCTTATTGTCAGGGTCTGAAACGAAAAAACCAGTCGGCACCAGGTAATGAACGGAGATAATTTTCGCCTCCAATAGAATCTGATCTGGTTCCTGTATGAGCAGATAAAAGAGGGTCAAAAATTCCGGGGTAGTATCTGAAGGCTCTGTAATAGAATAAATTTACAAAGATTCTTTTACCGGAAGATGACTATTCACCTATGGATCCCCAGATTGCTGCCATCCATTATCTTCAGAATCATATTCAAAACCTTGATCCGGTTCTCCAATTCTTTGCGTTCCTTGGACAGCCGGAGTTCTCCCTTCTCATTATCCCGGTTATCATCTGGTGCATCAACCGTCATCATGGGATCAGACTGCTCCTCCTCATCTCCATCAGCGGAGCAATCTGTGAAATAATCAAGATACTGGTTCATTCCCCCCGACCCTACTGGGTAAGTTCCGAGGTTCAGGCCCTCAGCCACTATCCGTCTTTCGGCTTCCCATCAGGCCATGCACAAAATGCAGTGATATTTTTTGGGTATATTGCAGCATGGATGAGGAAGAAATGGGTAACCGGACTTTGTATCATTACGATTCTCCTCATCGGACTTGCCAGAGTATACCAGGCGGTGCATTATCCCCTTGATATCATCGGCGGTATGGTCATTGGAATTCTGCTTCTCATCCTGTATTTCAGATGTGAGAAAGCCATCGATACCAGAATAGCAGGATTACCGGCCTTCAGACAGATCATGCTTGCTTTTATTGGATCAGGACTGCTTCTTGTCTGTTCACTACTGGCACTCTCTTTTCTGGGATCATGGGAAGTCCCATCGGAATGGTTTACCCTGGCCCTGCAGCAGAGCGGTGTTCCAATAAGCCCACTCATTCCCCATGATACACTTTCCGGAGCAGGATTATTCTTTGGAACTGCAGCAGGGGCAGTTCTCTATTCACGAAATGCCGGGCCTGAACAGAAATTACTGGTTCAGTCTCATATCCTGAATTATATCATCGGTATGATCATTCTTCTTGGATTCTGGTTTGGTGTGAAAGGACTGATACAGCATGAGCAGTTTGGATGGGTTATCGAATATGGGAGATCGGTTGTTGCAGGCATGTGGATAACCTATGGAGCTCCGTTGTTATTTCGGAGAGGGCTGAATCCGCTTT
>CAYWHV010000312.1:0-3516 GCA_964458045.1 uncultured Methanospirillum sp. | reverse complement strand
GTAGGGGATAGGAAGCCGAGTTCCAGATCGATGCGCGGGTAGTCGTACAGCCCTCGGGCTAGGCGGCGCAGCGTCCCTTTCTTCGCCAGCCGGTGCAGCGCCAGGTCCACGGCCTGGCGGCTCCCGAGGTCCAAAAAGTCACCTGGGGTAACGACACAACCCTTCCCACGACCGTATATGCGATTTAGTATTTTAGAATCGATACTTTGCATGATGTTCCTGCATGAATATTTGTAAGGAAAAGTAGCATCTTTTTCTTACAAAAACAAGCTCATCTTAACGATGAATTCGGGATATCAAATCAATCAGGGTGCCATTACCTGCATTTATCATTATTTGCTGGTAATTTTATCCATGTGGAAGAACGTTACCGGTTCAGTTGACGTCTGAAACCAAACCGGCGAGAATTTTTACCCGTTCAGACACGGAATGCCAACAATTTTGGGGTTGCACCCTGCTTTAGTGTTGTCTGTTTCTTCAATGCCCCGTGATACGCTGTCCATAGCGTAGCTCAGCGTACTTTCTTCAGGTACCTGCTAAAGACCCAACCTTGAGTGGCTAATTGTGACTCGGGATTTACGTACTCAACTAAAGTCCAGTTCTTTCTTCTTTCAATCACACGGACAATACTGCCAAAATATAGCGAAGCTACAACGCTTGATCTCCGATTTTTGTTTGCTCTCATGTTGAGACACTTTGCAACAACAATTCTTAAATTCTTTAATAATGCTGAGTCAATTGCCAGTTGTGTGCGCGCCTCTTTTTGAATTTCTTTGACCACTATCCGCCGATTGATTGAAAAGTGCTTTATGGATTCATCGATTAGCGGTTTAACAAAAGAAAAAATCAGCGTGGATATAAGCCCAATAATCACGCCGATGAAAATACGCTTTAGCAAAGGTTCTTTCAATTCGCTTATCTTGAGAATGAGGGAATTGATAAGTCCCTCGATAGAGGCAGCTTTTAAATCTACATGTTTCTGAACCACGTCATCGACTACACTGCGAATATCATCAATAGTAAACGTCATGCTTTGGCTACTGATGGTTCCATCCCTGTTGACCACGATCGGGATTTCTCTAATGCTATCGTACTCTTTAATAACATTGGTAATATTGATATGACTAAAATCCACCGTTTGCAGATATGCCGAAGCATTCATGGCATTGGTAATATCTTGTATAATGTCGTAAATTTTCGGATAAGCTGGAGAATTCAAGAATTTATTGTAGCTCTCGGATATAGTTCGTACATCATCAATTATTTTAGCAATTGCAGGCGATTCAACTACAAGTTGAGCACTCTTATAGGCTTTCTGCATCTCTACAATGGAATGTCGTAAATTTGATGAATCCCAAAAACTCCTGTATTGGTCTGTAATCTTTTGAATGTCCTGTAAGAATGGATGGCGAGCAACCGAATCCAACTGAATCTTGATGGAATTGAATTGATCTTGTGCGGCAAGCCATGAAGCCCGCAAATCTGACGATGCCCAGAGATTCTTATATTGGTCTGCGATTTTCTGCATTTCACGTATCGCAGAAGGTATTGCCAATGATTCCAATGAGTTCTTAACAGAATTAAACGCTTTTTGTCCGGCGGCTATAGATTGACTTATTTCAGAGAGGTCTATAACAGTGCCACGATCTCGGATACCAACATGGCTATTCTTGCTGACATCTTTAGGCCGATTGTCTTCTGGCCTCGATCCTTTTTCCTTATCATTTTCCTGATTAATGATTTCATCGCTCATAAGTTTCTCCAACGTGGAAAACTCATGGTCTGGCTTTCATAGCCATGACGTTGTAAATGGCGGGTAGTGTCAACTGACCGGCGGTATCACAAGAATCAAGATGTTGGCCTGTTTGGCCTTCCCACGCTATAATTTCATCCGCCATCAATGAAACAATATCTCCGTAATCGATGGTTTTAAAAAGTTTCTTCCATTGAACATTATCTACCGGCAAAGCCGCTTCCGGGAAAATGGCAAACAGCACTTTGCTCGCAGCCACAAGCCCAAAAGTAGCATCTCCCATACATACCGGAATCAGCTTTTTGAACATATTCCACAGATCAGCGGTTATTATGCTTCTGGATGGCGACGCAATGTCCACAAGTGTCCTGAAATAATTACCGATGCCCTGCTGTAAAAGATAGTTTTTTAGACGAAGCGCATCATTTCCTATCTGTGTCCAACAGGCAGCGATTTGACCGTTCGGGTCGCTGATTGTGCCATTTGATAGATATTCCACACCCTTGAAAGGACCACTGCGAGTCATTTTAAAATTTGGCATTAGCTGGCCTACATTTTCAAAGAAAACCCTCCGCGTCATTCCATTCTGCGATCTATTGATTATATCGATGACCGTTTTGTTATAGCTAAACCCAAAAGTATTTATACTGCCTGTAATGCCCTGTGGGGGAATTGGGCTACCTTTTTTATCGAACAGAATTATCATGATCTTACCTCTTGCTATGACAATCGATATTGCTTTCGTATCATCTGATCTTAAAGGCCAAGGCAGATATCGACTTTTTCAAAATATCGCGCAATTGATCATCGTTGTCATATTTCTCCGCCCTGATTCTGCCAATGTCAAAAGGAATTTCAGAGACCGATTTATTCGTCAGGATGATGCAGTCCTTTTCCAGCATGTGGGCAAGCCCCAACTCGTAAAAGACATTAGGATTGCATGTGCCGACCTCGGCAATGACGAATGCCGCCCTTAAAAGATAGCTGTAGATTTTGTTGTCGATCCGATCAGGAAGACGATCCTCATCAACACGGTAACAGAAAATCTTGAAACTATCCTCAATAATGGGTTTGATGACATCTGTATAAATTCGTTGTGGAAATTCATCCTCCCGGAATGGCATGATCACAAAACAGTATGGTTCATGTGCCTCTATCTTAACCTCTTGGTAATAACGGTTGCTCTTTCTATCCATCGATACTGCTGACCTGTTAAAAAACTTCGCATCAAAAATACTCGGAGAAATGTTATATATATCCGGTTTTGTTTCTTCTATGTGACCAAGGTGCTTTAGATAGTTGATCCCGCGTTTAATTGAATCAATGGGGATATCCGTCGAGCCATACAATTCCGCCAAGGTGATTGCTTCCTTAGGGAATACACGAACCCAGGAACCAATAATCATTCTGAGGGTATTTTCCACATTGTCATCGTCATCTTCTCGGCCTAAAAAATCTTTGAAATTGGTAGATTTTAAGACCTCACCACCCGGCCCAGAGAGGATATGGATAGAATTCGTCCGAACATAATGGCTAAGAAACCTTACTAATAGCCACTCAATAGGTACTTGTAATCTATAACTGTTATAATCATCCGCCAACTCACGACTTGCACCTAAGCGGGTTCGTTGTTTATCCTGAGAATTCTGCGGATTACACAACTCCACTAGATAATCTAAAAGTATTCTCTCGAAAGCTCGTCCTTCCGTTGATTGCTGAGCCGAAAGGCTATATACTTTGTCTTGTAGAATTATATGTTTTGG
>CAYWHV010000311.1:0-3517 GCA_964458045.1 uncultured Methanospirillum sp. | reverse complement strand
AGTTCAGGGGATGCAGAATACTTTTTTAGCTGCATGATTCCTTCATCCAAAACCTCCTGAACCCTTTCCTCGCATACATCTTTCATTTTCAGGTACTTGAGCTCGAAAAGGGCATTGTAATCAGGATTCCAGGGCTCCCGTGCCAACAGAGCAATGTCGATATATCCATCCGGCACCTCATATTCTGACTTGACCAGATAGAGGTTGCTCATTTGAGCGAACGTAAAAATTATGATCTTGATATATTTCTCATCAAATCCGATATAATCCCGGTTTGAAAATGAATGAAGCAGTTCCTCAACGAGGGTAACCAGTTTGTCACACCTTCCCTCCCATGCGATCTCTTCGATAGCATGCAGTACCGACCCGGTATCCGGATAGTACTCTGCTTTTCGTGAGATGATATCCAGGAAAAAATCTGAATATATCCCCCGGATAACAAAATTCGGGATCTGAAGGCTGACCCGTCCCGGCATCTTATCCCTGATTGTCAGAAGACCAAGATAGAAGAGGAGGGATTTAAAATCATCAGGAGTAAACCTTCTCTCCATGGAGAACTGATCGGTCAGCCGTGCAGTTACATACCCGGCATCAAGAATCTCCTGCAATACAGCAATATTCTGTTCAGGGGATTTCAGTCTCATAAGCCGGTCCATCTTACCATAGTCACTGGCAATATTCATATCCAGTAATTTTTCCGGCGGTTTGTGCCGTGCAAGATAACTTTTGATATAATAGAGGATCATATCACTGTTAAAAAGCCGGACATCTGCATCTTCCGAGAACAGGTACCCATTATAATACTCATGCAGCATCCTGACCAGGTCAGGAGTATACATATTAGCAGGAAGGATCTGTCCGATAAGGCACCTGATCTCCTGCTCAGTAAACCCCATCATCTCATGGAAGACCGGCTTTCGGGTAAGGTCATCTGCGATGTTATTGTGCCCGACAAAAGGTTTTGGAATAATCAATGTGAAACAGTGGTTATTCCAAAGCCTAGACACTAAAAGCACTACATAGTTTAAGCCAATCTTTCAAAATTATTTCAGAAGATTGGCATTAACTATAAACCCGGATGTAAGACTATCAAGGGTTACCGGAGAAACCCCGGTTGCAAAAATTCTTCCTACAAATGTTTGTGTCCCGATCTTAAGTGCTTCATACCATTTCCTTATAAAGCCCTGCCTGCTTAAGGTATCCTGAAAGAGATCCAGATCAAAACTGAGAAGTTCATTTGCAAAATGATCATACTCATCAATGAGGACAAAAACCCGCCCCCTCATTTCTGAAGGTAATCGTGAAAAAAAATCGGCAAGCATATCTGCCGGATAACCGGAGAAGTCCGGTATGAAATCAAGATGATACTGTTCAATAAATCGAACCAGAGACTGCTTTGTCCTGGCAGAGATACTGGCAAAGAGGGAATCCTCAGAGCTGGTCGTTAACGCAGAAAAGTTAAAACTTAAGATATAGTAGGAGTTATGTTTCGATGTTGGGTTTTTTCCGATATCGGTCCCGGAGAAAAGCGAAGGAAAACTATCGCATTGATTGATGTCATAATAGTTTTCTAACAAAGAGACAAAGAGACTTTTTCCAAACCGTCGTGGCCGCAGAAAAAATACATATGGGGCAGGATTCTCCTCAAGAAGGCGGATAAACGGAGTTTTATCTACATATACATATCCCTCTTCTATGATAGTCCTGAAATTACTGATACCATAGGGGATCCTTTTTTGCACCATTGGATACAGAGGGTATGATCATATAACAGTATAGGTTCACCGCTCGTGTCAGGAATGATGAACTATAATTCCGACTATTTTCTTTTGGGCAATCTCACTTTTTTTATAATCGGTTTATCGGGAAAAAAAGACCAAATGATTCGAAAATATCCAATAACTTCTCATCTACCATGTATTTATGCAAAGATACCCCATAGTTATGCAAGATGGATCTTATTCGCTCTCGATATGTCATTCATGGAGATGTCCAGCGTGTCGGATATCGTGATGTTGTTCAGAAACTGGCTATAAAAAATGGTATTAAAGGAGAAGTAAGGAATCTCGAAGATCTTGACGTTCAGATCATTGCAGAAGGAACAAAAGAAGCGATATCCCACTTTTCGAATGTAATATATATACAGGATTTTCCAATCAACGTCGAATCGATTGAAACACGGGAAGAACCATACACCGGGGAGTTTCGAACGTTCAAGATAATCAGGGGTGACACGGGTGAAGAGATGGCTGAACGGATGGATAACGCAATCCAACACCTTACTCTTATTGGTAAATACAGTAAGACCGCAGCTGATAATTCAACAACATTGATAGAGATGATGCATACCTCTCTGGATAAACAGGACCAGATGCTTGAAAAACAAGATAAAATGCTTGAAAAACAGGATCAGATGCTGCAAAAACAAGACCAAATGATTGGGAAACAAGACCAGATGCTCGGAAAACAGGATGATATGATCTCTGTCCAGCATGAAACCGTCGATGAGATCAAAGGCCTTCGAAAAGACTCCAAATCATATCTTGAGAAAGAATTTTCAGAAATCCACAAAAAGCTTCATTCTATAGAAAACGCCCTCAATGACGCCGGAATAAAAATCCATTGACCTCTAGAAATTCAGCTCCCGAAAACCTCACCCCCCGTCTCCCATAAAACAATATTCCGGGTTTCAGGATCAAAAACTATCCCCACCTCAATAACCGGGCGACCATCAGCCCGGTACTTTTCTGCATACCTTTTCTCCTGAATCTGGGCAAGAGGACTCTTTCCCTTCTTTGCACCAGATGACTGAACTTTAAATTCAAAAATCCAGATAGAAGTCTTTGTGATAACGGTAAGATCAATCCTGCCCCGGCTCGTTGTGTCCTCTGCAATAACCTGGTACCCAAGACTTGCAAAGTAGGCATATACGACACTTGCATAGTACCCTTCAAAACCAGATAACTGATTTTTCCTGTACCAGTCGTGAGGTACTGAGGCAAAGAATGAATGAAATACTTCCCGGAGGTTTTCAATATTACCAGTGCTCATGACACGATCCAGATTTCTCTGGATAGTACTGGTCTCAGAGTTTTTCGTAAGCAACTCCAGCATGAGAGAAGAGAACGCACTTTTTACTTCCAGGTTTGGAAATCCTAAGCGATAGAATGTTTTTTCTCCAATATTTGTAACGTCTTTTATTGTCAGATACCCTGTCTGAAAAAGCAGTGTTTCTGGTTTTATATCATCTATCTGGAATGAACCAAGGAGCTCTTCTCCAGTAATCAGCGTATCAAGCTCAGGAAGAGAACGGGGGTTTTCAGTAAGTATCTTTACCAGAAATCCCGGGGTTCCCGTTTCAAACCAGTATGGGCGAAACGTTCCCTCGTCCAGGAACAGAAGAATATCAAACGGGTTGTACACCGATTCACCCGTCCATGAATAACCATTATACCAGCTTGCGACAAGATCAGGATCATACTCCGCCATCAGGGAGCCAAACATCTCCCGGATATCA
>CAYWHV010000310.1:0-3518 GCA_964458045.1 uncultured Methanospirillum sp. | reverse complement strand
CTGACCGCTCATGGGGAAGAAATACCATCTGAAAGAAATGTCCTTGAATATTTATTAACGATCTCTGAAAATGAGCAAATTGCCACATCTCACCCCTGAACAAGTCATCAGCATTTTGCATCATGCGGGATTCAGGTTAGACCGGTCCAAAGGAAGCCACCATATGTATATTAATCCTGATTCTGGCCGCAGGGTCATTGTTGCAGTTCACCCCGGACGCGAGATACCGAAAGGTACCCTTTTAGAAATCCTAAAACAAGCTGGTATCACAAGAAAAGATCTAGAATAGTAATCCGGCTAAATCAATAGTGGTTAAAATGATTTCTTTGTCCGATATATTCTCGCAATGAACCAATAGAAAATGGGAAAAATATTCAATTTTCAACCCTGTAATCGGGTTATATCTCAATCGGTTTTTCGTTCTGTGATCTATTGATTTGATCTATTACCCACTCTGCGGTTTCCCTCACGTCAATATCCGGATGCTCCTTCAGAGGGGATATTTTTTCAACCACCGAAATATCTTTGCTTGTGGCAAAAACATTCAAGATTCCAACTATTTCTTCAATACTTTCTGAATTCATGTAAGATAAGAGTTCATCTATAGGTTTCGTATCTAACCGGTTTAAAGAACGATATACGCAGTTAAAAACCTCATCATCCGGATGACGAAACAGAGGAATAATTGCAGAAACCCCCCTTGCCCGGTCAACCCTGGGAAGAATGTAAATAGCCGAACAAATTAATTGAACTGAATCAGATGAAAGAAGAGGAAGAACCTGATCATAACATGGAGAACCAATCTGGGTCAGATTCCATTCAGCCTCATCACGGATAGATTTTTCAGGATGAGAAAGACATTTTATTAAGACGGGAATCGCTTTTTTGTCACCGATAGATCCAAGAATTTCTATAATTTTCCCTTTTACAACCAGATTATCCGTCTCTATCTCTTCGCAGAGAATTGGAACTGCATTTTTTCCAACCTCTTCGATAGCGGATTCAGCAGCAAAAGCTAGATCTTCATTCGGATTATCAAGATAGGGAATCAGAAATAAAACGGCATCCTTCTTAAAAAGAGCAAGCACTTCAGGTAATTCATCTCTTATCGTATCTGAATCAAAAGCATCATTCTCTATTGCCTCCACAAAATACGGGAGACACTTCTTCCCCAGTTTTTTTAATCTTTTCTGGGCATCCTCTACCAGGTCAGGAAAGGGAGAATCAAGGTTTCGTATGGATTTCTTGATAATATATTCTTCTTCTGAATTCCAGGTAAATGATTCCAGATGTACAAAGATTGGTTTCTTATCCATGATCTCTCAGTCTGGAAAAAGGTATTACTGCAGAGAATTTAAAATTATCAAAAATATAAGAAAAATTATGCTGATATGGGGATTTGAACCCCAGTCGCAGGAGTGAGAGTCCTGCATGATTGACCCCTACACTATATCAGCTGTGCCTCTAAATGTTATCATTTGTAATATATAAATAAACCGGTTTTTTCTGAATTGATCCCACAAATATAAGAATACAAGAGGGGAACGTATTAGGATACATGGCTGGTATTGAGGATCAAATCAAAGAGATAGAGGACGAGATCCAGAATACCGTTTATAACAAGGCTACCTCAAAGCATATCGGGCGACTAAAAGCAAAACTCGCCAAAATGAAAGAGGATGCCGTAAACCGTGCGATGAAGGCCGGTGGCGGTGGTGAAGGCTATGCCGTCAAAAAATCCGGCGATGCAACGGTTGTTCTTGTCGGTTTTCCTTCTACTGGTAAATCCACGCTCCTGAATGTGCTCACCGGTACCGAAAGTGAGACCGGAGCGTATGCATTCACAACCCTGACAGTGGTTCCCGGCGCTCTTGAACATAAAGGCGCAAAAATACAGCTCCTTGATATCCCCGGACTTATCGCAGGTGCCGCGATGGGAAAAGGCCGGGGGAAAGAGGTCATTGCCGTTGTCAGAAATGCAGATATGATCGTCCTCCTCGTCGATGTTTTTAACGAAAAACACGTGGACGTCCTCTTCCGTGAACTCTATGATGCAGGTATCAGGGTCAATGTTCCACGGCCTGATATCACCATCAAAAAGACCTCCCGTGGAGGTGTCAGATTAAATGCGGTTGGAACACTGGATCTTGACATTGAAGAAGTCCGTTCCATCCTGACTGAGAACCGCATTGCAAGTGCTGATATCCTCATCAGGGGAAATGCAACCCAGGATGACCTGATCGATGCAATCATGGGAAGCAGAGTATACGTCCCGGCAATTATTGCAGTAAACAAAGTAGACCTTATCGATGAAGCAGACCGAACAAAGATAGAAGAGGATCTTACCGAGCGGTTTGGACAAAGCCCGCTTATGATATCTGCAGCAACCGGATACCACATGGAAGAATTGAAGGATGCTGTCTACGATGCCCTCGGATTTATCAGGATATTCTTAAAGCCTCAATCAGGACCAGCGGATCTCGACGAGCCACTCATCATGAGAACCGGTTCAAAAATTGAAGATGTCTGCCGGAAACTGCATCGTGACTTTGTTGATAAATTCAGATATGCACGTATCTGGGGAACATCTGTCAAGCATGAGGCACAACGGGTCGGTATTGCACATAGCCTTGCAGATGAGGATATTTTGCAGATCATCATCGAACGATAATCATACCTACGTAACATACCATATCATACCACTACAGAATCACAGAAAGGATATCAGCATCATCTGTGCTGATATGTCCATTCCAAAGCCCGGGTAACCTTTTTTTCTTCTGATTCGGATCAAGGACTGAGACATTCCCTAATCTCTTCAAGCGGTGCATCGGTCTTGATGCCGTACCCGGAATAATGAACCCGCCCTGCACAGTACCCTTTATCCCGTAGTCGGTTCAGCAGCACATCAATCGGCCCGGGTGACAGCCGGTAAAATTTTCCCAGTTTATGGTAATCATAACTAAAGGAGATATCAGGCTCATCCCGGCACACCGGTAGCAGTTTGGAAAATCCTGCAGGATCCCCGGCGACAAATGTCTCTGCATCCTGTATCATCCCGGCAAGTATATCCGGATCATGAATTGATCCGGTCCAGAGTGGTCCGGTGGGAGTGAGTGATGCTCCACAGAGCGGACAGGTATGGACTCCGGGGAAAAATCTCTGTTCTTCCATCCGGTACGGACATTTCGGACATTGATGAATATATCCAAGCTGTGCAATACTCTTGTCTGCTGCCGAAGCACTGCTTTTTAATTGGAGATGAAGTCTGACAAAATGTTCATGGGCATAGCAGAAGAGTGGAGTGACCCCCTTGTCATACACCGCTGCATGCCTGGCAACATTCCCGAGAAGTATCCGAAGTCCTACTTCGGTATGGTATTCAGTATTGAGGGGTCGGGCCATGTACCGCCGAATCCCTGCTTTCAGGTGAGCACCACATAACGGGGCCGTATCAGTTGCCGTAACCCCAAGATACTTTCCCGAAGACCGAATTGCAGCATCGATAAACGGTGCAG
>CAYWHV010000309.1:0-3519 GCA_964458045.1 uncultured Methanospirillum sp. | reverse complement strand
AAGTCCACCAGGATTACCCGGCCATTATCTCTTCATAGACCTTGTCATTCATGTATTTCGTAACCTGCTCTTTGAACTCCTCACTCTCAAAGAATTTATTCACGATCTTTTCGTTACTCTCCATTCTTCCGGAGATGATCTTCTTGAGTTCATCACGGAGGGCATACCCGAACTTATTCTTATCATTCGCCTGGGCGGCCTGCTTTAACTTCTCATTTGACGCAGCATCTTTCTGTATCGAGTCAAAGAAGAGCTGATCTGCTTCGGTGAACTCGGTCCCGAACCGCTCATTCAAAATCTCAATTATCTTTGAGAGGGGAGATCGATCCCCTTTTTTCACCCCGGTTCCAACATCAGTCGGTCCCTTTACCGCTCCGCCACCACTCTTATCCAGTTCTATCTGGAAGTTCTCATGCAATTTCTGGAGCCGGTAATACTTCAGGGCAACATCGTCATCAAACCGGTACTTTTCTCCGGGTGTCTTGCTTCGGATTGCATTATAGAACGCACGACCAAATGCATAGAGTTTCTCAAGGTCAAGGTCCGGGTAGGGAAGGACCTGTGACATAAATGAATACAGCCGGAGGTATGAGCCGAGGATCTTTTTGAACTCATCCCGTTCATTCTCTGGTCGTTCATCGTACCGTGCCTTCCCCTGTGAGATCATGGAGTTCAGGATGGCATGATCTGAACTGCTCTGTTTCTGTGTATTTTTAAAGAATATCCGGGCGTATTCTTCAATCTCCTGGGTATAGAATATCTGGTAGTCAAGCAGACGACTGCGGAGATCATTGAGCTGACCTTCATCAGCCTTGTCCTGGATCATGGTGACTTCATAGAACGGCTGGAAGGCTTCTTTTATCTCATCTGATGTGTTGATAAAGTCAAGGACAAAGGTGTCTTCTTTTCCGTGAGCGATCCGGTTCAGCCGGGACAGGGTCTGAACGGCCTGGACCCCTGCAACCCGCTTATCAAGGTACATCGTATGGAGGAGCGGCTGGTCAAATCCGGTCTGGTACTTTTCTGCAACGATGAGGATATGATACTTATCAGAGGCAAATCTCTCCGGTAACTCCTTCTCCCTGATGCCTCCGTTCATCTGGACCTCGGTATAGGAGACACCAGGCAGATCCTTATCGGTCACTTCCCCGGAGAAGGCGACAAGGGTTTTGATGGGGTACTGATGCTCTGCGATGTAGTGGTCAAAGGCCTGTTTGTACCTGACTGCTGCAAGACGACTATCAGCGACGACCATCGCCTTTGCCCGGCCACCAATCTTGTGCATGACATGACGCTGATAATGCTCCACCATCACCTCGGTCTTCTGGGATATGTTCACCGGATGGAGGGCCATGAACCGGGCAAGGGCTTTGGCGGCTTTCTTCCGGTCAACTTCAGGGTCGTCCTCGATTGATTTGACCAGTTTGTAATAGGTCTTGTAGGTGGTATAGTGGGCAAGGACGTCCAGGATGAACTGTTCATCAATCGCCTGCCTCATGGAGTAGAGATGGAAGGGTTCTGGTTTCCCGTCCGGACCGGTCCGGCCAAATGCACAGAGGGTTTTGTACTTGGGTGTGGCGGTGAATGCAAAGAAACTGATATTTGGCTGGTATCCCCGTTCAAGGGCGGCGATGATAAGGTCCTCTGAGTCAGGAACATTGTGTTCCTCCATGTATTGCAGGGCTTTTTCCCGGACATATGGTTTCGCAAGGACTCCCTTGAGTTCAATGGCACTCTCACCACTCTGGGAGCTGTGAGCCTCATCAATGATGACGGCGTATGTCCGCTTTGGGAGATCCCCTATCTTCTGGGTGACGACCGGGAACTTCTGAAGGGTGGTGATGATGATCGGAGTTCCTTTTTCAAGAGATGATGCCAGCTGGGTTGAGTCTTTGTCTATCTTTTGAACAACCCCGGTCTTATGTTCAAACTGATAGATGGTATCCTGCAGCTGCCGGTCAAGTACCACCCGGTCGGTGACGACGACGACCGAGTCAAAGACCTTGACGTCCTCATCATTGTGCAGACTGACAAGCCGGTGAGCAAGCCATCCGATGGTGTTACTCTTCCCACTGCCGGCTGAGTGCTGGATAAGGTAATTCTGTCCAGGTCCGTTCTCCCTGGCATCTGAAATTATATTCCTGACTGCCTGCAGCTGGTGATACCGGGGAAAGATGATCCGTTCGGTGACGTATTTCTTCCCTTCCCTGGTCTTCTCTTCTTTCTGCAGGTGAATGAACCGGGCAAGGATGTCAAGCAGGCTGTCCCGTGCCAGAATCTCTTCCCAGAGGTATGCGGTTTTATAGTTGGTCCCGTTCGGGGGGTTCCCTTTTCCTCCGTTGTTCCCTTTATTGAACGGGATGAATTTTGTTCGAGGGCCGTCAAGACGGGTTGTCATCCAAACTTCTTCCGGATCTGCTGCGAAATGAACAAAGGTTCTCTTCTTGAACTGGAATATGAGTTCTTTAGGATCCCGGTCCTTCTGATATTGATAGATGGCATCTGCATAGGACTGCCCGGTCATATGGTTTTTGAGTTCAATGGTGATGACAGGGATACCATTGATGAGGATAGTGACGTCAAGGGAGTTCTCGTTCTTCTCCGAGTAATGGAGCTGGCGGGTGATGGTGAGCCGGTTTGCTTCATACAGCCGTGTGGTATCCGGGTTTAAGGAACTTGCCGGTGCAAAGTAGGCTATCCTGAATGTTCTTCCGTAACTTTTGAATCCCTGGCGGAGGACCTTCAGGCATCCGTCATAGTCGGAGTTCAGGGCTTTGGAGAGGTCATCGATGATCCGTGATTCAGCCATGGTCCCAAGCTGAGATTCAAGGTAATTCCAGTCTTTGGGCTGGGTCTCCTTGATGAAGGCGATGACTTCTCCGGGGTCAAGGGCGAGGGAGCGGTCAAAGGTTGTGGGATCTCCTTTCTGGTATCCATGAGCGAGGAGATGGTCTTCGATTGCGGTTTCGAATGCTTTTTCGGTATATTGCCTGGAACTCATATTTTAACCTGATGACCTGGTATCCAATGAATTGAGAGTTACTGAATGAATATGATGGGGGAGATCTCTTGTTATTCCTTTTTTATGTGAGTAACCGATTAAATCTTTTGAAATAATTTTTATTGAGGATAGTCATATCCGGTCGGTATTGAATGGTGGATTATGATCAAATAGTATCTTCATCATGCCAATTTGAAAGCGGAATCCTAAAATCTCTTTAAAGGGAACTAATATTGCCTGTGATTCCTCAGAAGAATATCGAATCTGTCACATTTACTACTCACCTTGATGACATCGCTGAAAAAGTCGGACCATTTTATTATCATGACCGTATTGATTTATCCTTGGAGGAAAAAGAATCAATTTCCACATATCGGAGAGATTCATCGAAAATAAATTGGTATCTACGAGGAAATTATATTCCTGCTGATAGTGAAAAAGAAATTTTGGATCACCAGATCAGTGATCTCTCAAACTCTTTTTCCAAGAAAAATTCAAGGTTGCCTGATGACATTGAT
>CAYWHV010000308.1:3107-3542 GCA_964458045.1 uncultured Methanospirillum sp. | reverse complement strand
CGTTGAAAAGAAGAGTTTTTGATGTTGTCAATGACAAAGATGACGGGGGCAAACCAAATAGTGTATTTGATTTTTTCATTATCATTCTGATAATTCTCAATACCGTCATCATTTTCATCGAGACATACCCTGCTATTTACCATAATTACAAAGGATTTCTGGATCTCATCGAACAGATCACCATCGTTGTCTTTACCATCGAGTATCTGCTCAGAATATGGACCTGTACCTGTTATCCGGAGTATGCACACCCGGTTACCGGCAGGCTTCGGTATGCCTGTTCCATCACGATGATTATCGACTTTTTCGCGGTGTTTCCATTCTTCCTGACCTTCATTATCCCGCTCAGCCCACAGATCATTCATTTCCTCCGGCTGTTCAGATTGTTCAGGGTATTAAAGCTGCTCCGGTATTATGGATCCATTGACGTGATAT
>CAYWHV010000308.1:0-3088 GCA_964458045.1 uncultured Methanospirillum sp. | reverse complement strand
CCGGGTTATGAAAAGGGATAGCCAGTATCTCTTCTCCATTATCATTATCTTAATGGTGTTTCTCTCGTTTAGTTCATACCTCATTTACATTTTTGAATCAGAAGCCCAACCGGATAAATTCCAGAACTTTGATGATGCCTTCTGGTGGGCCATTGAAACGACAAGCACTGTCGGGTATGGTGATGTTGTTCCTGTCACAGATATGGGAAAATTTTTCTCGTTTTTAATAATACTTATTGGAATTGGACTTATTGCGCTTCCGACCGGTGTCATTGCGTCTGGTTTTCTGGAAGAACTTCGTGGATCCACAGAGGGAATTGAGGAAGGAACTATCCCCCATCTGGCCGATGAGATAAGAAAATTAAAAGAGCTGCTGGATGAAGGGACTATTTCAGAGGAGGAATTCGTCCTTGGGAAGAAGAAGATCCTCAAATAACTGCATACCTGAAGTCAATGGGATCCCCATTACCGGTTTTTAAGACCTGATACTCATAATCAGGGAGACAAACCGGCAGATTTTTTGAATGGACGAACAGATACCCATTCAGGATAATCATGGATGGATGTTCATCGTACCGGGAGATTGACATGATTGAGAAACAGATAGACCCTGAACGAGTCAGAAAACTGCCAGGATGTTGGGGCGTTACGGTTACTGCTGATGGAAAGGTCAGGATCCCGGTGTGCAGTTATGATGATGTGCTGCCCCTCATCCGAAAGAGACCAGAACGCTGAAAATCACAGAAGGGTTGATGCTCCGATGAGCATCCTACCAAATTCCCGAACAGAAGAACCGACGTAGGTCGATCTGATTTATTGTTCCTGCTCTCATACGGATACAGGCATATGAATCCAACCAGAATCTGCATTTTTATTTTTCTGATACTCATAATATCCCCCGTCTCTTCCCTTACCGTTCATTTCCTTGATGTCGGTCAGGGAGATGCTGCCCTTGTCGAGCACAACGGTCATACCATGCTTATTGATGCGGGTGATATGGATGCAGGCCCCGTGATTCTCTCATATCTCAAATCCCAGGGGATTACAAGTCTTGATGTCCTGGTCTCCACCCATCCACATACTGACCATATCGGGGGAATGAGTGATATCCTCTATGCTCTTCCGGTCAGCCTGTATGTCGATAATGGAGCGACCCACACTACCCCTGCATACCGGAATCTGGAAAAGGCATTGATCAAAAAACAGACTCCGTATGCAACCGCTACAAAGGGGGATAAAATTCCGTTCACCGATGATACCACCATCCGTGTAACCTCTCCAGATGAACTCTCTGGCGATATGAATGAGGACTCACTTGCTCTTCTGCTCACCTACGGAGATGTAGAGATCTTTTTCACCGGGGATTGTGAGAGTTGTGATGCATCATGTGATATTGTAAAACTGGCACATCATGGATCAAAAGGGTCGGCAACACGGGCTATCCTGAATGGTGATACACCGGATTGTGCCATCATATCACTCGGCGTTGACAATGAGTATCATTATCCGGCACCTTCCACGATAAATGCCCTGAAAAAAGCCGGAGTTGAAATATTCAGGACTGATGAAGAAGGAACAATTATTGTGAGGACTGATGGGAAAGAATACTGGTTCCTCTGATATGGTTTTCGCAACCATTGACCGGGTTGAGGATGAGATGTTGGTACTTATCACCCATACCGAGCCAAACCGGGAGATTCATCTCCCCGGTGAGCTTTTTCAGGGATTGAGTGAAGGAGACGTAGTCAGGATAACCGTGGAGAAGGATGAGGAGAAGAGGAACGAGATAGAAAAAGATATCAAAGACCAGCGAAAACGACTGAAGCGGGTAAATCTTTAATTTTTCTGGTATGCGACCAGAATTTTTTAGCCCAGGTTATCCCTGCCCGGTACCTGACCAAATCAGATAATTCCAAATAAACAACATACTGGCAGATTCTCTTGATACCCCATTTCCTTTTTTTCTTCGTCAGAGAGTCTTCTCCCTAAAGTCCTGTTTCATCCTCCGTTTCACCCATCCCCGAGCCGGACTAGCCAGGAATGGAATGACAAACAAGGCAATGATCCCGGAAACTCCACACCACCATTCAGGAACATCCGGATAATTGGTGATGCGAAGACCAATGTAAAAAAGAAAGATGATAAATGAAAAGAATGCGACTGCAGCATATTGCAGAGACCGGTTATGCGGAGCTCTGATAGCAAGGTATGCGGGAAGCAATACGGAAATGATGTAATAGAGGGCGATAATCCCCAGAATTGTGCCGGTGATAAAGACAGGCCAGGGTGATATACCAAGTCCATGGGTGATGTTCCCAAAATCATCATGGATCTTAAATGACCGGGTATACACATACTCAAATACCATGGAAAAGGTAACGATACAGGTCCAGAAAATTACATGAAATATCCGTGGATAGGTCTTTACTGCTCGAACCGACAAGAGCCAGGCAGTGATAAGAAAGAGCAGTATGTTGGATAGCGGCCCTACAAACGCAATTGTTGCCGCGATTGTACCTTTCCCTGCTGCAAACAGGCTCGAGTAATCCACTTTCTCATCCCAGTGTGATCCGATCCAGCTTCCGTATACGATATTCAGAGGATCCTGTTTCGCCCTAAGGAATACAGCAAAAAAACTGTGGGAGAGTTCATGGATCATGATGACCACCAGATGAACGACAACGAAGGTAATTGCAAGCAATGCTACGTATGAGATCAATTCCCCATATCTCGACAGTTTCTGAATCTTCAGGTTATTGTCTTTCTTAACCCTGTACCGCGGGGGTCCTGCCTCTTTTTCACTGAGTTTGGAACGCTCAATTCTTCGGTCAATCGCCGGGAGAATACCGGCAGAATACACAACAAAGACGACCAGAACCGCACTTAGAACAAGCGAAGTCTCAAGAAATTCCATCCCAATGGCAAAAAGGAGAAAGAAACCAACTGCCACCAGGAAAGGGGTTATTAATCCACGGATTATATTATGAATCGAGCCAGACATACAATCAACTTTAAATACTCACGGTTTCTCATGTTGCACCTGCCAAACAGAACGTCAATCTCCCATTTGGTATGTCAGACATTTGCA
>CAYWHV010000307.1:0-3552 GCA_964458045.1 uncultured Methanospirillum sp. | reverse complement strand
ATGGTTCTCATGAGTCTGATTATGGTACTGGTCAATATACCACATAAGGAGACCATCTACACAGATCAGGCCCCAAAACCAATCGGACCTTATAGTCAGGGATTTACCGTGAATAATTATGAATACACATCAGGTCAGATTGGTATTGATCCACAGACGGGAGTTCTTGCGGATAGAATAGAGGATCAGACTCACCAGGTCATGAAAAACCTCCGGGCAATTCTTGCTGTATCTGGGCTGGAGTTTGATGATGTTGTCAATACTCATATCTACCTAACGAATATCTCTGACTTCCTGACGGTGAATGAGATATATTCCGGCTACATGGGAAATGCAACCCCATCACGTTCGACGGTCGGGGTAGCGAGCCTTCCGAAAGGGGCACTGGTTGAGATTGAGATGATTGCTGAAAAAGAGTGAAACCCTTTCAAAAATTTTTCGGGCTAATCGTTGTCAAAAGGATTTCATGTCATACATGGATCTGAAGAGGATATGACGAATCCACCTGTGCATAGTGGGAAGCCCTGTCATACATATCATGCATAATTCCTCTCAGTTCCTCTAACCACATCTCCCATTGCACTGGGTCAGCGAGATCATACGTTAGTGTTATGGATCGTATCAATAATGCAGATAACCGGCAGTTCTCATAAGAAAACTCCAAATCAATATCGTTTTTCTCTCCAATGTCCGGGTAGAGGAGCATCAGAGCCGAAACATTCTTTTTCGCTCCATATCCAAACATCTGGTATATGTCGGATTGTTTCACACCAGAATTCGAAGATGATTTTTTAGGCATTTTATATTTCGTGTCAATGATGACCGGAATGCGAGGATGATCAATAAAGATATCAGGCCTTAATTCGAAAATACCTCTTCCATCAAGGGTTTGAGCGAGATGTCCCCCTGGGTATTGCGAATAGACGGCTGTTCCTTCAGGAAGGAGGTGTGACTGCTCTGACAGAACACCTGATATAAATTGTTCAAAGACTCTTTCCATAGGAATAAGGAGAGAGAAGATCTCAACCTGTGATGCCTGGAGGGTGATGGTGCTATGCCTGAGATAAATCTCACAAAACCGGAGGAATGGAGCAAACTGATCTGTCAACCGGTCAAGAATTACGAATCTGGTGTCTGATGAAGTAACATGAGTATAGGTAACTGGTTCCAGGATCTGGAGAATGCCTTTTAAATACTCCTTCGTCTCTTCATTTTGTGTATGCCGAGACATGAGGGTGGCACAAAATTTAAAGATCTGGTTAAGGAGGGTATCCTGTGTTAGTTCTTTAAAAGAACAGGGAATCCTCTCTAATTGCGCCGGATTCCAATATTTATTGACCTGAATTCGACCCTTTATAAATTTCAGATGTTCATCCCTGTTCAGATATTGCCGATGTTGACAACGGAAGAGAAGATGGTGGAGTTGCTCTGAAAAGATCCGGAGGAATAATTCAAGCATGTCTATATCCTCCTGATCCATGGATGCAAGATCGCTCGATAAGGGTTTGAGATTGGTATAACTGAGCATGACTGCAAGGTTTCGAAATATGGTCCCTTTATGCTCATTCAGATGGTCGCGAAATAACTTTGGTAAAATCTGGATAGTTACGTCACCAATCCGAATTACTCCTACCATGTTGGTGGGGGTAAGCGTTTTTGTCGTTCTGGCAAATATTTGCTGCTTTGGATCACATTCATCAAGAATGTCAAAAAATTCCTGGGGAAGAATAAGATCCCCATCAGTAATCTTTGGATGCGATCCAATCGTGACCGGATATTTCACCCATTCAAAGAGCGTCAGTGGAGGATAACCCATTCAGATCATAACCCTTTGAGATAGATTTGCATGCAGACAGGAAGGATTCCCCTTCTTTTTCCGGGTAAAAGTAAATGCATTTTGGATCTGATTTCATAAACTCAGGTCCCATAACCTTGAACAATTTCCTTGGGGCATCGTAAAAATACTCATGGAGAAGGGGGATGATTTCATGATACCAGATCATGGATAACTCTGATATTGCCTGGTCCCTTGTCCTGGCATCCTTTAATTTCAGGAGGAAACTATGCCCTATCTGGTGCTCTCTATCATGCTCTTCAAGAATCCTTTGATTGATTGTTCGAAGGAGTGCAATTGCGATGGAGTATACTTCAAGAAGACTTTCATCATCGCTGGACAGGGTCCGGAAGAGGAGATCATAATCCGGCATCATTTCAATAAATCCGAATCTTCTCCGTAATGCGATGTCAATAAGAGCAATGGATTTATCTGCAGTATTCATCGTTCCGATAAGGAAAAGGTTTGGAGGGATTCCAAATCTTGTCCGGGACGAGGGAAGTTTTGTCGTGATTTCATGTGGGGCAAGTAAGCGTTTATCTTTTTCAAGCAATGTGATGAGTTCACCAAAGATTCTGGAGATATCTCCCCGGTTAATCTCATCGATAACAAGGTAAAATGGGACCTTTGGTGCGAGAGAAAGTGCATATTGAGTCTCTTCATCAGTCAGATTTGGTACGTCCTGGTCTTCATTCCACCTTTTATCAATGTTCGCTAGTGTAAGTAAGGTGTTGTATGCAGTTCTACATAATTCCTTGAATCTTCCTTCTTTCACCGAATAACTGATCCGACCATCAGCATCGGTAATGGGTCGTAAGCCTTCAATAAATTCCTCATAGGAGAATGATTGATGAAATGTAATGAACTCTGTATTTTTGACTCTTTGTTCTTTGATCTGTGGTTCAATTGGTATTGTGTCAGGGTCTATTCCCGTTAATGTTAAAATCCGTTCATAGCATGAGTGATCAAGTTCTTGAATACGAGGTTTATGGTCTGATTTCAGGATATTACATCTTGAAAAATCAGGATCTTCGAGAAGTGCTCTGTATGTCGGACCATCTGTTACCTTCAGGAATTGATATTGGAAGGATGATGCCCTATTGCCGGTGCATTGTGCTATTCCGACTATTTTGTAATCTTTCCATCCAAAACAGATGAGAATATCTCCCACGGATAATTTTTCAAAGGAAGCATCATATCTCCATCCATTGGACCATTGATAGGTGTATATCGTATCGGTATCAATGGTAGAGAAATCTGGGAAGTTATTTCTGTCCAGATAGGTCCAAAAGATATTATTTAATTCCTTTGTTGTTATTTTGATGTTATTACGGCTTTTTTTGTTGACTAAATCCTGAACATGGTATGTTTTACCGGTTCCCGGAGGGCCGTAGAGTATTATCTGACCTTTTCGATGGAGGAGGTTTACGATGGGGTCATCAGTATCTGTGTCGTCATCCTCGTCCTCTGAAAAATTATCATTCTGTTCGATTTTTCTGATAATCTTTGAATAATCATCTGACGATAACTTGTTTAAAGTAACATTAAAATTTCCTTGAATTTCTTTAGGGATTGAGGCATCGATATCGACGTATTTCCATTGTACATCCCGTATCAGTGAATAGTCATTTGCATCTCTAATGGAAATATTGGAGGCTATTGTTCCGATACCATATACTTGGGTTCTGCCAGTTGAGGCAATTACAATATCTCCAATT
>CAYWHV010000306.1:0-3607 GCA_964458045.1 uncultured Methanospirillum sp. | reverse complement strand
GTATATACGTATGGATCGATGCTCAGATCCGATAAGTGATTCTGAATGCTGATTTTTCGGTTGATAAAGGAAATCTCCTGGTTTCATCGATTCGAAAAATTTGGGCATACCGTCTGGTCGTGACCTTACTGTATATTCCCTGCTGACAGGAGGATTATCAGGACTCTTTAACGGTTATCGGTTTATGATAGGATCAGGTTCATGAACAAAGGTTTTTTTAGAAGAGGAGAAATACGATAGGGTATCGTGTTACCCCAGAATCTCCGTATCCGCCGCCCTGAAATAAAAACTGCTATTGAGGAATTTATCACTATTATCACTCAAAAATATCCTGATAGTATTAATCGCGTTATTCTCTATGGATCTGTGGCACGGGGGGAAGATACTCGGAATTCTGACATAGATTTATTGATAGTCGGAAATTCTTCTGATTGGAGATTTGAAAGAACCCTTATAGACGATGCGTATGATATCGGGCTCATTCATGGAGTGTATATATCAGTGAAATATGTACCGAAAGATGAATATGAACGTTCGCAGTCCTTTTCTTTTTTTAAAAATGTTCATCAGGAGGGAATAGCAATTGTATCCTGATAGTCAGGAGATAATCCTCAATCTGAATGCTGCGTATGAGCGTCTTATCGCGGCAGAATACCTGTTAGAAAAAGGATTATTTTCGGATGCTGTGAATAGGGGCTATTATGTAATGTTTCATGCCGCTGTCGCATTACTTCTGGTCAAGGGCATTTCAGTAAAAACCCATGCTGGATTAATAGGACAATTTGGACAATCATTCGTAATAAATGGCGAGATAGATAAAAAATTTGGTCGAATGTTTGCAAATGCAGAAGAATTGCGTGAAAAGGCAGATTATTCTATTTCATCTCATATCAGCAAAGAACAGGCTGAGTCTCTTCTCATTGATGCGAAAGAATTTCTGAAAATGGCAAATGAGAAAATCCGTCACTCCGGGCTTGATATTTCCCTGAATATTTAGGTGATAAGGCGATCCATACTCCTGAAGTTCAAACCAGAAATAAAAAATGATGTCTGATATCCCTGTTCCAACAGGATTGCCCTGACTTTTTTTCGACAGTCTTATCATAAATTTTCACAAACGTATCATTACTATGTCTGCTCCAATTCATCCCGGTGTAGATAATTCAATGGCATTTCTTGACACCGATTGGAAATTAGCCACGGTATATGTTGCCTTCATGGAGCCGAAAACCCAGCAGGATGCAGTGCGGTTTATCTATGGCAAACGAAAAGCACAAGGCAGACATGCTCCGGTCATCACCCAACCGGTCCAGTGGATAACAGATGCCAGGGAGGAGCTTATGGCACATAATTTCCTGATCCGGACAGATAACAAACTCCGTGGATCAATTATCAAAGCAAATATTATCCCTATCCTCCGGTCATTACAGGAAACCGGGGCTGAGAACAGCCATCTGCCTGAGGTCATGAGGGGAGCGGAGATGGTCCTTGATTCACCCTGGTTTCGATCGTTTTTCTCCTATACAATGGTCCATTCTCCCATGACCTATGCTGACGGGACCGTGTATGAGCCGTACAGGAATCTCATAAAAATCATCAATGAAGAGGAGCATACGAAAAAACTGGAGATCAAGGGCTTTCAAAACCGGTTATTCCAGTTACTCTCTGAAATCGGGTACTATAATCATAACGTCAGATATTTGATGCATAGTATAAGAGGAATTCTTGAGGATGATGGGAGATCGATACCGGTTCTGGCCCGCCTTTTACAAGAACCGGATTTTCTTACTTTTGTTCTCAATAATGACGAAGAAATTCCTCCATATTTTATCGAAATTTTTACTGAAACGGTAAAATCTTTAGATATTAGGTATTTAGGTGTAAATTATTGTGAACGACTCTTCACAGCTCTGCTAAATAATAATATTGGAGGATATATGCCAGAAGAGATCTCGATTTTATTCAGATCCTCTCCATGTATGATATCTGTTCGCCCTCTTGATATGGGTTACTTCATGAAAAAATTTTACAGCAAATATCATCGCAAAATGTATAGGCATGAGAATGAACAGTCTAATACTGAATAAAAAATTCTCGACTATTCTCTCTTATATCCATCCGAATTTTTTTACAACCGTTATCGCTTCTCCCAAAGCCTTTGCTGTGGATTTCGGCTCTTTCCGCTTCTCCACCTGAAACGGACTTTCCTCCCCTCTCAAAGCGCAAACGATAGCATAATTCGCTTTCACCAGATTATCAAGGTTATACCCTCCCTCCAGGACTGCTATCGCCTGTGAAGAGATCTCCTCCAAAATCATCCGGGTCATCATGTGATAACTCCCGCTGCACAGCTCAAGATCCGTAAGCAGATCCCCGGCATGACTATCCTGACCGGCGGAGATAATAACCACATCCGGTTTAAACCCCTTCCCGGCTGGTATGATGATCCTCTCAAATATCCCGCGATAGGTATCATGACCGGTACCGGGTGGGACGGGGATATTTATCGTAAACCCTTCACCATCCCCCGTACCGGTATCGATCACCTTCCCGGTCCCCGGATAGAGAGGGCTTTGATGAATCGAGGTATAGAGAACGGACGAATCCTCGTAAAAGACAGACTCCGTCCCATTTCCATGATGAGCATCCCAGTCGATGATCATGACCTTCCTCTTTCCCTGATCCTGCAGATACCTGGTAAGGATTGCCGCATTATTCAGGTAGCAAAACCCTCCCCCTCTGTCTGCATAGGTATGATGACCGGGAGGCCGGTTCAATACAAAGGCATTGTCTATGGCCCCGGTAACGAGCAGTTCTCCAGCGGTAAGACTCCCGTATGCCGAAAGGAGGGAGTTTGAATAGATGTTATCAACCTCATCAATTCCTTCAGTCTCCTTTACACTCTCCAGGTACGGATCTGTATGAACCGAACGGATATAGTGCTCATCGAATATCTTCGGAGCGATGAACTCCGTTATCCCCTGATGCCGGAGATATTCTGCAGTCTTGAAAACCCGGTCAGGCTGCTCCGGGTAATTCTGGTGATTCTGAAAATCAGGGGTGTATATAATGCCGGTCACCATGTTTTTCACCTCCATATCTACTGATACATCTTGTCCTCACCGGACCGGGGCTGAAACAGATACATTGAATGATCCAATCGCATCCTTCCGTATGTGCTCCATGGATCCTGACCGGTCCACGATGATGGTAATATCAAGACCCACGTTCCCTTCCTCAATCTGGTTCATCATCTCACCCCCGGTCCTGAATAAATGCCAGTATTTTCTGTATAACCTCGTTGAAAAGGTTCTAATCCATAGGTGTACCTGAGCGTATCCCATGACGAGATCCGCTCTATCTGAAACATCAATGCAGACTTCACGATATCATCTGCCGCACGTGAGAGACCTGATGTGGCAACAGGCAACACATCATGAAACCGGCATGATCGCCTGAGGAGATCGGCACAGAGTACCTCATCCACTCCGGGCATGGCACAGATCCTGCCTCCGTCAAGATGATATCTCTGAATAGCCTGCAGCACATTCAATCTGAAATCAATCGAGTTCTTCACATCTCTCATATCTTCACACCACCAGGAGGC
>CAYWHV010000305.1:657-3608 GCA_964458045.1 uncultured Methanospirillum sp. | reverse complement strand
GGCCCAGGGGTCCTGGTATGTGATACTCGCAAAACAGGTCAGAGGAATGATCCGGGATTGGCCAAAGAAGAGGGCGGCGTTGTGGCGGGTGGTGGACGATGTCAATTTTTCCTCACAATAAATTCTTTTTAGGGTTTCAGAAGATAGACATAGATAAATTCCTAAAGAACGCGAATTTGATATGCCGGAATAACTTGAATTTAAAATATCGGAATTAGTCTACCTCATCCGGGAGATCCTTGCGATCACGGAATCACGATCCATGAGGCTGGAGAGCCAGGGAAGGGAGCATGGTTTGAGATAAGGGTACTGAAAGGGTAGTGGCGGCGAACTATTACACATTAATATATAATCAGAACCATATAAGAGTCATTTCACCTGATCAGGCTATCTCCATTCATGAGGAACTATGGTTTTTGAATTAGAACGGCTGGTACAGCTCTGTGACGGAGTCGCAGTGCTCTCCCTTATTGCATATTTTCTGACCAGGACCCGGTATTCGGCTGTTTTCGTGTCAAAAACCGTCTCCCCGTTCTCTGTTCTTTTTATGGCCCTGATTGGCGGTCTTTTTTATCTGTACGGGGTGCTGACCGGTGTACAGATAGGCCCCTACGATATCAGTATTCAGATGCTGGGACCGGTTATTGCAGGGCTTGTTGCCGGTACCATCAGCGGTCTTCTGGCCGGATTACTCGGCATCCTGTTACATGTAGCACTCGGAGAACCCATAGAGCCATTTACCTGTGCAATAACGTTTCTCTCCGGAATAATGGGTGGATTGTTCTGGTACCTGAATAAAGATGCCATAATCCGCATGTCACATGCTTTTTTTCTTGGAGTTCTGGTAGCAGCGGTCCAGTTTGTTGTGGGAAAGAATGGGATAAATCCGGACATTCTCCTTCCCGGTGAAGTAGTCGAAGGGACTATTGATATTTTTCTCCCCACGATTGCCGGATTGTGTATTTTTGTCTTTATCATCAATAATCTCCGTCTGGAAGAAGAAAGCAACCGGAAGTCATTTCAGATTGAGGGGGAGCTTGAAGCAGCACGACAGATCCAGCTCGGTTCTCTCCCTGAACAGAACCAGGAATGGAGTCATGTATCTCTTTCAGCATCCCTCCTCCCCGCCTCATACATCGGAGGGGATCTGTATGATTACCTGAACCTTGATGATGAGACGTTATATTTTGCGCTAGGTGATGTATCTGGAAAAGGGGTCCCTGCAGCTCTCCTCATGTCATCCACCCGGATGATACTCAGATCAAAAATCCGTGAAACCCGCGATCCCTGTGCCCTTGTTCGTGAAATAAATCGTTCATTCCTGGAAGATGGTGACAGCAGACAGTTCATTACCCTGATAGTGGGTGTTATAAATCCACAAACCGGTGATGTGTGCTATTGTAATGCCGGTCATCCTCCGCCATATCTGATTACCAGTTCCGGAACGGTTGAACTTGAAACAGACGGAAATCTCCCGGCTGGTGTGATGGAGGATGAATTATTTTCACCACATGCGGTTACATTAGAGAACGGTGATATGCTCGTGCTCGTAAGTGACGGTGTTACTGAGGCTGAAAAAGGAGAGGAATTGTATGGCTCAGAACGAATTGTACATGCTCTTTTGAAACATTCTCCACATACACCGCGTGAGGTTGTCGACCTGCTCAATCATGAAGTAAAAGCCTGGACTGGCGACAATCCCCAGAGTGATGATTGTACGATACTTGCCCTTGGGTACTCCCGGGACAATCACCCGGAATAAAATATAAAAAAAATTAGATTGTTAAACCGGAGAGGGTGCCATTTCCTGCCATATAGAGCCAGTAACCCTGTCCGGGCTGCATCAGGTAGGAGGGAGCATGTGATCCGGATTCACCTTTTATGATGGTCTCTTCATACGATTGTTTTGTGCTATCAAAGGGAATCAGATAATTCCACTGATCCTGCACAGACATCAGTGTTGCATTTGCCGATACCGGAGTCGCTCCTGAAAACCCGATGGTACTCCAGCCCTGGAGAAGTGGACGGGTTTTGGGTGAGCGGAGGGGATCCTGATCGAAGAATAACTGTACCATGGTGGTTGTATTTGCATAAACCCAGACCCCCTGAAGTGGTTCGAATTCAGCATCAGGTACTGCCTTTTTCCATCCGGATCCGGGATCACAGGTATACATTGAATGACCGGCACTGTCAACTTGTTCAAAGATTGAGTAGGTGTTATTGCCTGGACGAAGTGTCTTTGGTGTTGAAATAAGGTTCCACCCCGGAAGTAATGAGAGAGTCATGGATACCGGGTCAGGGGGAGTTGCGGTGGGTTTCAGGTCCACAGTCTCAAAATACATCGCCTGAATATTGTTTGGATATTTTGCCGAGTAATCCATATACATGTCAATGTAAAATACTCCATTCGGGCGGTTATCTGGTGCACCCCAGGAGTTGAGCACTTCCCAGTACCCATGATCTCCGTAATCCTGGTATCCGGTCAGCACCACGGCATGACCTCCTCCCGTTTCATCACTATATGGTGTTTGAACAAACTGGTCCATGGGGAAGTAATCATTCTGTTCATCACCATATATCCAGAATCTGCGATATGAGTTCCATGCTGCTTCATCGGGAAGGTAAAAACAAAAAATGACCGCATTCCCACTGTCTATCTGATGCTTTATGTTCTCTTTCGCCTGGCTCCAGCTTACATTCACGGTTTTAACGGTCTGAATAGTCATATTGGAGATCGGATAATTCGGAGTGGTCTGTATGGATGATGGAGGTATGATCGTATGCCCTATCTCTGATCCTTTCACGTCTGCATATGATGCATTTTCATTCTTCCAAGGGACCAGTATCTTTTTTCCGCCAAATTCACCGGAATAGAGATAAAAATCAGCAACATATTCAGGCCACCCCCCATTACAGGCAAACACATCCTCTGAGTGCGGATATTTCCCACC
>CAYWHV010000305.1:0-647 GCA_964458045.1 uncultured Methanospirillum sp. | reverse complement strand
TGAGTTCACATACTGAATAGAAATCCTGTCTGAAATATTTGCCTCCTTATGGAGTGCAAGTTCCACCGCTCCGGTCGTCCCCCATACCCAGCAGTTCCCACAATTTGCCTGGTTCCTTTCTTTCGGAATATAAGAAAGAAGGGGAAGAAGACTATTACTCCCCGTGGTATTTTCTAATCCCACTGTTCCTTCTGAGGCAAGAGGATTTACTGAATATCTGGTAGCATGCCACTCCTGTATTTGTTCTGATTTAAATTTCATCATTGCATACGTTTCAGTACCTGAAAGGTCTCCATATCCGGTATCAGACCATTTCTGCTTCATTTCCTGAAGCGTGGCATTACTGCTTCCCGGGATGGTATTTGTTGTATCTGCCAGTGCAATGGAGAATACTGATATGAGGACCGCTGCCAGCATGATTACGGTGACCGCCTTTATGTTCACATATACCTGATAGGAATATAAGATAATAAAGAATTCGATAAAAATAATTCAATAAAAACAACGCAATAAAATTACTGCAGGGTGCAACCTCTAATCAGATGGGCCCTGTGTATCACAAGAATATTGCATCAATACCCCCAATGATTACTGATAACCATGAACGGGCAGTATGGCAGACCAATAAAAATACCACGGACGATGAG
>CAYWHV010000304.1:0-3619 GCA_964458045.1 uncultured Methanospirillum sp. | reverse complement strand
TCGGACAGGGTGCACGGTTTGAGATAACCGCGAAGTCAGGTTTATTCCGTGTTGAGTGAAAAAAGGAGAACATTTTTCGAAAATGGGTTTATTCCTGATAAAGCAGTTCATTCCATTTTGCATATGCTTTTTCTGCTTCTGAGAACTCTCCCATATTTTCATAGATCATCCCTTTCAGTAACCAATGTATTTGATCTGAACTATTCAGTGATATTGCCCTATTTACCATTTCCAAGGCTTTTTGATTTTCACCAAGCCTTTCATAAGCATGTGCTTTCCATCCCCAGAATGATGCATTATCAGGAAAATCTTCTAAAGCCCTTTCAGATACTTGTATCACTTGATTGAAATCCTTTTCAGACCATGCATTACTAATATCATTCAGATAATCGTCTGAACGAGTTTGTTCTTTTTCTTTGCGTGAAAGTTCATTGAATTCTGAAAATATCGGTTTGGATATTGCATTATCTTCATTAACTACAGGGATTGGTTTTTCTTTAACACTCACCTCATCAAGACTATTTAAAGTCATAAGATCCTTTTTACTCTCTTCTGCTTCTTTAGAGCCTAATAAAATCGCCTTATCAAATGCATCCAGCGCTTCCTGAATTTCACCTAGTTCCTGTAAGGCCCGGCCTTTAAATAACCACGCTTGTCCATCATTTGGATCATATTTAATAGCAGTTTCAAAGGATTCAAGTGCTTTCTCATATTCCCCAAGAATTGCGAGAGCCCGCCCTTTCTGAGACCATGCAATAGCGTCATTCGGTTTAAGTTGAAGAACTTCATCAAATGATCTAATTGCGTCTTCAAATCGAGATACCTCTAGAAGACTGATTCCATAAATTAAATTGTAACTGTCGGAATTTTTAAATTCTGGATCTACTTCATATAATATCTCCATTACTGGAATTATTTCTTCATACTTTTTCTTCTCGAATAATTTGATTGCATATTCAGGAAGAAAGATTTGAAGTAATTTTATTGTACAACTTCTATCCGGATGATATGATAGATCCATCTTAAGAGAGTCGATAAGTTCTTGATACTCAGAATCACTGAGTATTTCTCCTTCAGCCCATTTCGTATACAAAACATGTCCACGTGCAAACCAGATATCGGCATTATCAGGATCCAGATTCAGCACCTGCTCTGTATATTTCCATGCCTCAGATATTCCCTGAATTGCAAGAGCATCAGCCTTGACAATCAGGGCATCAACATTATTCGGGCTTTTCAATAATGCCCTATCTGCGGATTGAATTGCCTTATCAAACTCATTCAGATAAAATTCTGCCCGACCTTTATTGATCAAAATTCCATAATCTTCAGGGAGAGAATTTTGTGCTTGATTATACGCATCAAGGACGTCTTCGTATCTATCCAGATATAATAAGGCAGACATTTTTCCATTCCAGGCAAATACATTCTTTGGATCATTTTTTATTGCCTGATCATATGCGGTCAATGCCTCACGATAATTCCCAGATTCAAGTTGGGAATCACCGATTATTACAAAATCGTCAGAGTTTGCGGTTTTCTTTACTACTATGGTTTCGTCTTCAATATGTTGGGGAGCGTCGGATACAGTCCCCGTCGGAGCAATATATACTGAATTTAACGTCAATCCTGAAATGAGCCCTTTTGATGGGCCACAAGTATTGGTACCATGTATCGGAACAACCAGACAAATACAGAGAGTCAGTACAAAAATAAAAAATCGGTATCGATTATCGATTCTGATCATAACTCAACCTCTTATCTTCAGGAAGACTCCATCAATCCCTGTAATCTATGAAGTCCTTCCAGATAATCCTCATTATTTGGATCTAATTCAAGAGACTTCTCATAGTAAATCTCTGCATAGTCATATTTACCCAGTTTTTCCAGAGCATAGCCTTTCACAAACCATGCGTGAGCATTGGATTTATCCAGGGAAATAGCCATATCTGCGGCCTCTATTGCTTCTTCATACCGTTCCAGATTATTTAACCCCGCTCCTTTATTAGACCACAAATCACTATTATCTGGATAGATCTCAATTGCTTCAATGGAAATCTCTAAGGCTTTTATCATATCTCCATTTTCATAAGCTGTAAACATTTCATTGAGGTAATCCTCAGCAGATTTTGTGTTTTCTTTGGATGAAGAGTCTTTTACAAGAGATTCCAATGGTTTATCTGGCGATAAACTGTTGCTTGAAGAATGAGATTCTATATTTATCTTTGCTGAAATCTCTTCTTTTAATGCTACTGCCTTTTCATGGCCAAGGCTGATGGCCATATTAATTGGTTTCAAAGCTTCTTCAAAACGGTCTAGAGAATACAGAATATATCCTTTTAAATACCATGCTTTTTCATCATCTGAATCTAATTCGAGGGATTTTTCACATGCCTCCAATGCTTCATCAAACCGGTTCAGATTAATTAATGAATAGGCCTTCTCATACCAGGTAGTGGAGTCATCAGGATCAATATTTAAGGAATTTTCATATTGATCAATTGCTTCTTCATATTTACCTTCATTATTTAACTCAATCCCGGACATTTGATAAGACAATCCCAATAATTTTTTAGAGCATTCTCTATCTGGATGGAATTTTAGGTCATTTTTCAAATAATCTATCAGATTGATTCTCTCTTCTTCTAGCAAGGTACCCTCTAAAGCCCATTTCGAATATAATGCATGTCCCCTGGCAAACCAGATATCGGTATTATCAGGATCTAAGGAAAGGACTTTTTCAGTAATTTCATAAGCTCCAGGTTTCGCTTGTATTGCTAATCCATCTGCTTTTAACACAAGAGCGTCGATATTATCCGGACTTATCTTCAAAGCTTCATCTGCAGATTGTCTCGCTTTTGCAAATTCATTGAGATAAAACTCAGCCCTACCTTTATTAATCCAAATACCAAAGTCATTCGGCATAGTTTTCTTGGCATCAGCAAATAACGAGATGACATCTTCGTATTTATCAAGATACAACAAAGCGGACATTTTCCCATTCCATGCCATACTATTCGTTGGATCGGATTTAATTGCCTGATCATAGGCTGTGATAGCCTCTTGGTAATTGCCGGATTCAAGTTGTGAGTTCCCGATTATAACAAAATCATCAACATCTACTTTTGTTTGAATGGATTGCTCATTATCCTCAACAAATCCTGGCTTTTCTGCAACTGAACCTGTCGGGGCAACATAATTTGATGACAGCGTCAGTCCGGAGATAAGTCCTTTTGAGGGGCCACAAGTATTGGAACCTTGTATCGGCACAATCAGACAAATACATAGAATCAATACAAAAAAAATTCGGTATAGGTTATTTATTTTGATCATTACTTAACCTCATCACATCAGGAAAATTACATCAATCCCCGTAATCTTTCAAGTCCTTCCAGATAATCCGCATCATTCGGATCTAATTCCAGAGATTTCTCATAATAAATCTCTGCATCGTTATATTTACCCTGTTTTTCCAGGGCATAACCTTTCACAAACCATGCGTGAGCATTTGATCTATCCAGGGAAATGGCCTTATCTGCGGCATCAATTGCTTCATCATAGCGCTCAAGATTATTTAAACCGGCTCCTTTAATAGACCAAAATCGGTCATTATCTGGAT
>CAYWHV010000303.1:0-3625 GCA_964458045.1 uncultured Methanospirillum sp. | reverse complement strand
CATATTGTATCATGCGGTGTCCCAAACATTGAGAAAGAGACTGTGAGAAGGGCATATGATTTGGCTTCGGGTTACCTGAACGAGTTTAATTCGGAAGGTTGATTAGAAATTATATGTGATGATGGGCACATTCACCAAAAACAAGATTTATGAACCCTAAGTTTTTTATTGCATTTTAAAATCAGAAACTGCATTTTAGCTTTTTAAAAAAATCATTATGCAGGGTGCCGGATAAAATAAAGCCTGATTGGATAAAAAAAAGAAAGGAAATTTGTACATTATCATCAAAGAATGAAAGGGATTTCACAATCTTTTTGTACCTGATATTTACAGTATGTACACTACCAGGAAAAAGTGCACATTCATACATAGAACTGGTGAAAAACCTTCAATGATAGAAGAAGACACTCAAAAATACCACCTCATACCATACGCACAGGGTCGCCATGTACCTCCTCATTCCTCCATTCTGAACACCCTCCTTTGACACAGTAACTAGTCCCAGCGAACCGGAAATTCCTTCGAATATTGATCGGATACATTCATGAACTGGGCACCATCGCAGGCCTTTCAGAAACCGATCTCTATCTTCTTGAGATCGCTTCAGAAGAGGCGTTCGAAAATATCCTTGAACATGCATACCCGGATTGTCAGCCGGGGATGTTTTTATTAAAGGGACCATAACCCCGAATGACCTTGTATTATCATTTCGGGATGAGGGGATACTCTTTCATGATTCTCCGGAGAATTATCCTTACTATATTGCTTCTGACGGAGATATGGAGTCACACGGGCTGGGTTTTCAAATCATACGAAATATAGTCGATGAGGTACGGTTTGAAAACCTGGAAAAACGGGGTAAAATACTTCATATGGTCAAAAGAATACCGAAACCTGCCCAAACAGACATAGATTATGAGATTCATGAAACTTCTCCTGCACCCTCTCAACACTATGAAATCCGGCAAATGCTTTCCGAAGAAGCATCCCAGGTTTCCCGATTATTCTGGATGGTATATGGGTATACTTACAAGAATGAGGATTTTTATCGTCCGGAAGGATTGCTTCATCTGATAAGCAGCGGACGGCAGATAAGTTATGTAGCGGTCGGAGAAGATGGCGAGGCTGCAGGACACATCGGACTGATACGTCCTGAACCGGTCCCGATGGCTGAAGGGGGGCTTTTCGTAGTCTTTCCTGTACATCGGGGACGGCGGCTTATGGAACCACTCGAACATGACATCAGTAAAAAAGCAGTCGAACTCGGACTCTCTGGCTTGTCGTATAATGCCGTGACCAGTCATGAAAAAAGCCAGAAAGGGGGAAAGATAATGGACTTTGTTCCCTATGGGACTGATCTTGCTGCATGCCCTCCCCGGGTGTTCAAAGCCCAGGTAAGTCAGGATATCCCTCCTCAGCGGGAATCATACCTCCATGCATTCAAATATTTAGGAACGCCACAACCGGTTACCATTTATATCCCTGCTCATCATCAGGCGATAGTTGCCAGAATCTATAAGGATTTGAAGAGGTCATGTTACATGGAAAGTCCTGCTCCAGCAACCACACCAGGGGACTTTAAGATCCATTATGAATAAACACTGCAAAAAGGGATAATTACCGTCATCAGTGCCGATGAACGCCAGTAGCCTGAAATTTACGGGTAACAAACGACATGATCAATTTTACCGGAGCAGGGGTTGTGGACCTTGATCTGCCCCTTTCCCAACCAGCAACCGGATTACTCTTTGAACTGGCTGAATCAGCAGATTTTTTTTACGGGTATCAGGCCATGTCAGGCACAGGATGGAGATGTTGCCCGGTTGCAACGAATGAGTGCTCCGTTCGATCTCAAATACATACAGATCTATCCTTGTTTTTGGGATTTTTTGGTAGAACATATTGCATCCTACATGAATACCATTACGAAATAATCATTACTCGCATTACTTCAGGGTAATTAAAGCGAATTTTTTACATAACTGAACGTTTTTATGGAGGGGATTTCTAAAATACCCGCTGCTTCGTAATTCCCGGGCTCATCACCAGCGAACGCTCAATGATAATGACTGTCCGATGTAAGAAGTGAGTGGTCATTATTATATACCAAAAAACCAATTGGAATTATGGGTCCGGTTTTTAGGTATCAAAAATCTGTAGTAATACTGCTGATTATCACGATATTCTGCTGTTTTGTGGCTGGAGCTGAAGAAGAGTCTGATAACCAGTCAGATGAAGCAGGAGCTTTTAACATATCAGAACCACCAGAAATCGCCATCACATCAGAGGAAGCAGAAAATGTCTATATTGAAGAACTCAGGAGTCTGGTTCCTGAAGGTTTGTCAATTGATGATAAGACCCTGAATGAGTTGTTTAATCCAGTAGTAATCGAATCAGAAGAAGATGCTCCTTTTATCGAGGAATTATCCGGGAACGGATTTGTGGTGCAGCAGGGGGCAATTCTGAAAGCGGATTTTATCATATTTACTGAACTTGGTATCGTGCCTGATGCCCAGGGCAATAATGCCGATAATCCATATTATTGCATGGCCCTTCCCCGTTCTCCAAATCAGACCGTTCCCAATGACGGAGAATATCCTAATGGAATGTGCAATAATTTCAGGATACGGGCAGATGAAGCGATTGTCATGATTGGGACAACCCCTTCTGATATGAAATTTTATAATTACATGATTTACCTGATAGACCGTAGTTATGGCCCTGAAAGAAGGCTATTATTTGCAGGGCTTGGTGATTCCATTAATATCGGGGATGTAAAAGTACAGACCGGTTCCCGTGATGGTTTTAATGAGCCGATCATGATCATTTATTCCGCAGATAAATCGGTGGCGAAAAGGGTAAAATCTCTTGCAGAAGATGCAGGGTATCCGGAAAGTATGATCTTTATCAAAGAGATCCCATCTCAAATGGTGAATATGGGCCTTGAGGAAGATGATGATACCTTTGCATGTAATATCAGAACTGCAATATATGATTCACCCGAATCAAAAAAGAAGTACATGGAAGATGTTTTTACCATGTATCGAGCATACCGGGTGACGCCGGAACCGTCAGAAACATTTGATCCCTATCCGGTAAAGGAATTGAAGATCAGGGGGACTGGAAAATCTGAATTTGGTCTGATGAACTCGGTAAACCAGCTGAGAGATGCTATCATCGCAGCATATCCTGATTATTCCTATATAGAACCCGATACCACAATATGGCTCCCTGAAAGCCCTGAGGGGATGCATAATGATGAGAATTCCTATGGAGAATCCAGGGATACTCCATATCTTGGGAGTCAGAACTTTACCCTTGGGGAGGACCAGTTTGCCATCTCGTACGGGGTGAACCATATGGCATCCGGAAAGGCTGTATATAGCAATATTGTCGCATATGGAACTGAAAAACTCAATGGTGTAATTTCTGTTGACAGCACCCAGTTCGGTGATAGTGCTTTCCGGTATATTCCTGATGATCCGAATGCTCCCATGCTCTATGCATATACTATTTCCCGGGTCAACTCAACCGAACCATATACCATGGTTGTTCCCCAGGGACCATACCTGGAAGGAATTCCCTTAGAGGATGAGATGTGGATCGGATGGAGAGCATATATGGA
>CAYWHV010000302.1:0-3626 GCA_964458045.1 uncultured Methanospirillum sp. | reverse complement strand
ATTCACTCCCTGAAAAAACTCAACGCATTATTACTGAAAAGCTACGAATACTCATCGATAATCCATCCGTGAATTGATGGAGATAAAGTGATATTGCATCTTTCAGGAGAGTATCAATTATTCAGACTCCATCTCTCCAGACAATACACCGTATTTCACCGGATATATCATGAACAGAAGAGTGTGAAAATTCTTGACATTATGACCATCGAGAAGGCACATAAAAAATACGGCAGATTGTAGTGGCTGTTGCATAACTCTAAACCGTTAGAACAATGAGGCCAAACCAAGAAATTTCATTAGCTGGAAAGGTTCACATACCGGGAAGCAGGCCCACAATTGCTTCTCCAGGCGTTCCTCCAGCGGATTATAAATGGAGGCGGCCAGATAACACGGGAATATGGACTCGGGAAAGGAAGGACAGATCTTTTTATTCTCTGGTTTCTTCCCGATGGTACCTCCCAGCGTTTTGTCATCGAATGTAAGATGGTGTGGGGTTCCCGGGAAGCAACCATCAGCAAAGGAATTGAACAGGTTGCCAGGTATGCAGATCGGTGTGGAGCAGAAGAAGTGTATCTGCTCATCTTTGATCAGAAAAAAGGGATGAGTTGGGAGGAGAAGATTTTCACAGAGACGATTGACCAGGAAGGGATGCAGATCACGGTTTTTGGAATGTGACCCGATAGTAAAACAGATCGCACCTGACCTATCCCACATGACATCCAAAACAGGATGTACCAGTATGCAAACCATATGAGAATATACCATATAGAATACCCCAATGACGACGCATCATAGTATTCCCTTGCCATACCTCTATCAACCCATTTATATACCCATACCGCTGAAAAATCATCGAAAAAAATAAAACTCGCACTTCCCCACCATAAACCCGCTAATGGCCTCTCCCATGGCATTTATAAAGGTCGAACTCATTCACCACCAACAACAAGGACATCTCATAATTGATTATGCATAGCGACCCCTTGAGAAAACCATTAAATCCATTAATTTGCGAAAGAAAGACCATATAAAAGAGATTACTCCACCTTAAAATGCATTATCTCAAATTACCTCCTATTTAAGAAATAACGCCCATTATGTCCTTATTTTTCCATAGGGGTACCCATACCATAAGCCCCCCCAGTTAAAACCGGTAACCCTACAATCACCCGGATGATTCCAAAACATCATGAAAGACCCCGAAACCATCAACGATGACGATGAGGAATATGAGGAAGCAACTATTCGGAAATTCCGAAAAGTTCAAAGAGAGACCGGATAGCAATAGAATTCGGTTTTCATACGAGCATCATGCAATACAGAACGTTCCCATCTCTCCCCGTCACGCAATAAGTTTCAGGAACTCCAGAAGAGAGATCCCATTGTCATGCACCGAACGGCATGACAGAATACATAGATGTTATAAACCCCTACAGTAAAGGAACCATACCCGACACCCCACGAGAGATACTCATGAAAGATACCATATCACATGACACACCATTAATCCTGACCGCTGCGATCCATGCAACCATCGCTCACCGGACACAATTCAGAAAAGGGACAGATATTCCGTACGTGACTCATCCACTTCAGGTTGCCCGCACCCTGGCAAAAGAATCGAAATATCCGATTACATCAGAACTCATCGCTGCAGCCATCCTCCACGATGTCGTTGAAGATACAACTTATGATGTTGAATCATTCCCTGAACCGGTCAGGAAAATCGTCCATCTCCTCTCCGACCCGTCCGGAGGAGATATCGATCATCGCCGTGAAGCAATAATCAGAATACAGAATGAGACTGATGCAATAATGGTCAAGATGGCCGACCGGTTTTGCAACCTTGATGAGAAGAATGATTACCGTGAGAAGTACCATGCAAAACCAAGTGTCAGGGAGAGTACCCGGGCCCTCCTCATGATAGCACAGGAAGCAGGGCTTGATGGAACGGATATCTATCGCAACCTGCAGGAGATCGTAAAAGAGTGGGAATAATGGAGAATACATTATAATGACCCATCCATCAGGAACATGTTCGCTCTGTGAGAAGGAGATCTCCAGACATGCTCTCATGGAACATCTGGAGAGTTGTTTAGCGAAGAGGGGATGGCAGGAGGTTGATGATCCCTCCCTCGTCATTCATATCAGTCCAAAGATGGATAGTCGGTATTATCTCGTCATCATCGCCCATCCAGATGCGACATTCCATGCCCTTGATGAGTTTTTAAAATCAACCGTCGGAGTCGATGAAGACCGGTCTTCACGGTTTCAGTTCAAAGACCAGATGTACTTCAGTCACATGAATGACGGATTTCCGGGGATGAATTTTCCTCTTCATTCATCTCCGCTCATGCATGAGAAATTCACCTATCTCATCTATACGCAGGGGTGGTTTCCGGTCATCATGGAAGGGAAGATGATGGGAAGAATCAACCGGGTTTCTCCGGGCAATACGCCGATAACACTGGTTGCAGATAGTAATATACCGGAAGAGTATCACCAGTGGCCTCAAAGGCCGAAATAATAACGTATCTAAACGGGAAGATGATCTCTAATCATGACCATCAGATCTCTTCTCATCCGGTCTGTGACAGTATCGATAGATCGTATGAAGGATATACCTGCCTTCATTGATCAACTCACTCATTATTTCGGAGAAGTATGTCCTCAACCTCAAATGAACCAGATACCAGCGAACTGACCCGCCGTGTATATGGATCAATCTACGGATTAGCCATCGGAGATGCCCTGGGAGCACCCATCGAATTCTCCCCACCAGGCTCATTCACACCGATTACCGGGTTTCGTGACGGAGGACCATTCAACCTCCCGCCTGGAACATGGACCGATGACACATCCCTGGCACTCTGTCTGATAGAAAGCCTGGTTGAATGCAATGGATGTGACATTGCCGACCAGATGCGTCGGTTTTTACGCTGGTATCAGGAAGGTCATTTGAGTGCAACCGGGCATTGTTTTGATATCGGGACCACAACAAGACATGCCCTGCATCATTTTCTACGGACCGGTGACTATCAAAACCGGGAGATTGACAACCGTTCGGCGGGGAATGGGTCACTCATGCGAATCGCTCCGGTCCCCCTCTACTTTTATAGAGACCCAAAAATTGCAATAGATTTCGCAGGGGAGAGCAGTAAGGGAACACATAATCACCCGGCTGCAGTGGATGCATGCAGATATTTTGCAGGTCTTATTGTCGGAGCATTGCACGGAGCTAGAAAGGAAGAACTCCTGTCACCGCTCTATGCTCCCATTCCTGACTTCTGGGATGACCGTTCGCTCATCCCGGAAATTGCTGAAGTTGCCAGGGGATCGTTCCGAACAAAGGAACCACCGGAGATTGTAGGATCCGGGTACGTGATCAAATCCCTGGAGGCAGCCCTCTGGGCCTTTGCAAAAGGGAAGGACTTTCGGGAATCGGTCCTTATGGCAGTAAACCTGGGTGACGATGCTGATACAACCGGGGCTATCTGTGGGCAACTTGCCGGAGCATATTACGGAATCGATGGAATACCAGAGGAATGGTGCAGAGGTCTGGCGAAAGAAGAAGTCATATCAGAAAAGGCAGGGGATCTCATTCGTGCGATAGAGCTGCGTAA
>CAYWHV010000301.1:0-3633 GCA_964458045.1 uncultured Methanospirillum sp. | reverse complement strand
CCATAGATTCCCATAAAGAAACAGGGATAATCAAGCAGGTTTTCTTTCCATTCTCATCAAAAATATATTGAATATCAGCCTTCTTTTCCATAGGTGATTATCTTCGTATATCGTAATCACTTTCCCTATACACCTTAAGGAACGGTATTACTTATCATCCCTCACTCCTTCTCTCATCACCAACAACGCAGCCTTCTTCTTTGGCCAGTCCTGGATCATTCCTCCAAACAAGAGGAGGAGATCTGCCACCAGTATCACCATGATCTCTCCGATCCCGTGTAGCATCATCCTGATACTATTACAATCTCCGGGGATGAACGCCCTACCTTCTTTTTACCTGCTAATAGGTAGAGAATCAATATGAATGGAAATGAAAACTTGATGAACCCTGAAGGATGATACCACAGTATGAGTGAGTCAATAGAAATTCCCTCTCCACTTATGGAAAAAACCATAAACCTGATAATGCGGCCAGAAGAAACTCCGATAGATGTTATCTCTCGTGCCCTGGAAGTCCTGGAAGACGATGACTATATCGATGAAGAGACAGCAGCAGAGATAGAAAAGGGGGTTGAAGAATACGACAGGGGTGTCTTTACTACTGAAGAAAATATGGCGAAAAAGATCGGGCTTTGATGATGTTCTCCCTGGCATTTACCAAACATGCAGAGAGAACATTGGAGAAATTTGAACAAAAAATTAGTCAAAAAATCTATAAAAATCTTCAGAAAATAAAATCTAACCCATACAAATTTATTGAACCCCTGAATAGACCAAAAGGTGCAGAACCACTATATAAACTTCGGATAGGAGAATACCGGGCAATAATGGCTATAAGAAACAATGAAATGGTAATCCTGGTGGTGGATATTGGCCATCGTAAAATAATATACCGGAAATATCAGTGAGGATTACGAAAACCCCCACTCTTCGTGCCCTTGGTTTATTTCAATATATATGCCGGATTGTAAAAATTAAGTGTTTTTCGCATTTCTTGAAACTATTCTACTATTTTTCGACAAACAACGCAGCCTTCTTCTTTGGCCAGTCCTGGATCATTCCTCTCACCTGCCTGGTCAGGACCACATACTCCTCACCCGATGCCCCGGTCAGAATTACCCGGTTTTCTGACTCTGATAAGGCAAGACCATCCGGAGCAATCCCTCCAAGCAGGAGAAGGATATCTGTAACCGGTATCACCCCGATCTCACCGGTTCCGTCCAGCATCATCCAAATCCTATCACCATCTCCGGGGATGAGCCGGCCTACCTTCTCGTACCTGACCAAAGGTTTCTCTTTGACTGCTGTAACGGTAAACCCCATTATACAGTCCCTCCTGCATTATTCCGGTTACTGAACCGTTCACGATGATAACACCGTTCACACAGGCCGATCTTTGTCTCCTCATCAAACCAGGTAACCGGGTGCAAGTGACAGAGATGACACCGTCCCAGGGATCGGTCGGTCTGTTTCATCGATTGAAGAGGCAGGACTCCTGGAAGTGCCCGGAATGTCATAACCTCCCGTGAGACTGCTGCACTGTAGCACCGCTCACATATCATCCGTCTTATCTGTCCGGGTGGGTTTTTTCCTCCTCCCTTCTCCCGGTATATCACTCCTTTCCTGCCACAACAGTCACAGATCTGATCTGGTATTCTCTCAGCCAGGTGGAACATATCCGGATGAATGTCCGTAAGATCAAATTTCTTTCCCTGCTTTCCTTCATCACTGAGAACGGGATCTGATCGGTGCATACGGTGCATGCCTGTGCATGTGGTGTGCAGACGATCATGCACAGATGAATCGGGAGATATATCCTCTATTTCCTGTACATCCTGAGGAATAATAGACTTAGGAGGAGTGTGTGCAGATTTTTCTGGTATGTATAAGGCATTATTCTCTTGGTTCGTTACGGTACTTGCACGTTCAGAAGTCTGCACACCAGAAGACAAATTGACATTTTCACCCGTTAATTCAGAAATGAACTCACTATTATCTTCTGAATTGGTGCAGTCAGTTCTGCACAGTGCCTGCACAGGTCTGCACACATGCACAGAACCATCAGGATCATCACCCGGACCAGTATCAGAATCATTTTCATCTGATTCATCCAGCCAGCATGAAACACCGGCAGACCAGAACTCATCCATCTCATAATCCCAGGTATAGATTCGTCCCCGCTGATATCCGCCGTCTTCCATCTTTTCTGATCGTTCATAATAGGAAAGCGGGGGGCATTTTTCTAGCAGCCCGATATGATCATCCAGTTGCGGGTTTCCGGCAACCAGTCGTGAAATCGTTGACCGGGACCGACGGATGAGCTTTTGTAATTCTTTCACGGTGAACTCTGTTTTCCCGGAGGCACGGATGGCATCAACCAGCATCTGTTCGGTGCTGGTCATCTTTGTCATCTGAGCACCACATGCTCCGTTGAGCAGAAGATAGATCTCCCGTGCCATGTCAAAATCCTGTCTCTCTGCCAGGATCTCTATCATGCCGCCGATGTCGACCCGCTCCCGTTGGTACTGGTGCAGGAGTGCTATTGATCTGACGAGATCGAGGAGCATGGTGGAGTTCCGCCGGTTTTGCGAGTTCGTGAACCGGATATTTCTGGCAAAGGGGATTCTGACCGATACCGATGCAAGGTGGTTCCAGAGAGCCCGGCAGATTCTCATCTCCCGTGAGATTATTGTGAGTGGGTTTCCAGGCCGTGCAGCTTCCTCAAGTTCCCGGGCGAGGACCAGATCATCCTGGGCCTGACTGTCATCGATCCAGACGGTGAGCATCCGATTCCAGACCTGATCGTCCCCGGTTCCTTCCTTTTTTGCTATCCACCACAGGCACCGTTCAGGGATCACTTTTGTCAGGCTGTTCCGGTCCTTGTCAAGAGTCCGGTAGATGAACGGTTTTCGAAACGACGTGGTGACTCCTTTGAGTGTCTCCTGAAATGACTGGGAGAGTGAGACATCATCAAGGCAGATGACCGACCCTTTCCGGAGATCCTTCTGGTAGAAGAGGGCCTTGTCAGTGAGCCGGCCACCAAGGCAGTATTCCTGGGGGATGAGGTCCATCATGCTCTCAAATGCATGGGACTTTCCTTTTCCTGATTCACCGGTGACGAGCACATGCAGTCCCTTTGAGTTTTCTACGAGCCGGGATGCAAGTGACATAAGCAGGCATTTTGCGACGATCTCATCGCCTTCATGTGCCTGAGCAAAGGTATCAAGGATATACCGGATGGGATCTCCCTCATGGAGTATCCTGATGACGTCATCCCGGACTTCCAGATCGTCATCTTCGGGGGGAATCGGATCTACAGGATTCAGGGCTGCCGGAGCGGGTGATGGAGTCTCAAATGGCAGTGCTCCGTCCCGTTCCGCTTTTGCCTGTGCCCGTTTCCGGTTCTGATCCTTCTTCCACTGATCATAGTTGCGTTCAGGCTTTTTCGGCCCTTCAAACCGCTCTTTTAGTTCCTGCCACCGCTGGGAATTTCCGCCGCAGGAGTTGTGGTGACATCCGGCAAATATGGCCCCATTTGGGAACTGAATGGCATATGCTCCGTCCTTGTGGGCGGTTGAGAACGGGCATTCGTCAAAGACAAAGAGCCGGCCTGCATGATAGGGCTTTTCGGTA
>CAYWHV010000300.1:0-3663 GCA_964458045.1 uncultured Methanospirillum sp. | reverse complement strand
GGATATCTCATCGCTTTTGCCACAAGCGGATCACTTCCGGATATGGATACGAGAACAGGGTCAGGAACAAAGAAGAACCGGTCAGCCTGCCGATCAATAATCTCCTTGTTCTTGGCGTAGAGATTTTCCCATGAGAACTGAATATCAGTCTCCCCGATACCGATCTCAACGACTGCGTTCCGAACAGCCTGCGGCTGAATACCCCGCCGTGCCATGGCACGAAGTGTTCCAAGCCTGACATCGTCCCAACCGGTGTACTCTCCGGACTGGATTCCGGCCCGCATCTGGGAAGTCGAGAGGACCACGCCTTCAATTCCCATCCGCCCGTAATGCCGGTATACCGGGGCCTCCCAGTCCATGTATCTGAAGATGAACTCCTGCCGTTTTGTATTGGCGATATGATCCTTGCCCCTGATGACATGGGTCATGCCAAGGAGGTGATCATCGACAGCAACAGAGAGGTTCATGAGCGGGTATACAATAGCATCAACCCGCTGGTGAGGAGTGGACGTGAGAACCCGGAACAGCGGATAGTCACGCATGGCAGGGTCAGGATGTGAGAGGTCGGTCTTTAACCTGACACCAACCTCTCCCTCGGCAAATGCTCCATCAAGCATCTGCTCAAAGAGATCCAGTGCCTCTTCAGGAGACTGGCTCCGGCAGGGACAGGCAGTCTTGTGCATCTTGAGATCTTTGAACTGCTCGTTATCACACCGGCAGACATAGGCATGGCCTTTCTGAATGAGCTCCTTTCCGACCTCATAATATTTTGAGAACCGGTCTGACTGGAAGATGGTATCAGAGATGGAAAGACCCATCCATGCAATATCTTCCCGGACCATATCATAGGCCTCGGGATCCACCCGTTTCGGATCGGTGTCTTCTATCCGGAGGATATACTTCCCGCCATACCGTCTGATGTACTCATCGTTCAGAAATGCAGCCCGTGCATGCCCAAGATGAAGCGGCCCTGAGGGATTTGGAGCAAACCGCATCACAACCCCTCCTTCAGCTTTCGGAAGATCCGGAAGACCAGTCTTCTTCTTCTCCTTCTTTTCAAAGAGGGAGGCGTATTGGTCAGGAGCAATGGTTTTCAGCTTCTCCTCCCGTTCTTCAGCAGATAATGAAGAGACCTCCTCGAGGACCGATCCCAGTAACCCTTTAATCTCACCGGCCTTTGAACGAAGTTCCGGGTGGGTTCCAAGAATGGCACCCATCACCGCTCCTGCAGCCGGAACACTCTTATGCTTCACTGCGTTGGAGAGAGCAGCAATAAGTAAAACAGAACGCACGTCGTCCATCAGTAGTCCCTTTTGATAAAGTACCAGGCAAGATCAGCAAGCAGTTTCTTTTCGGTGGTATCAGAGAGGACACAAAGGCCATTGATGGCAGAACTTATCATATCATTCGCTTCCTGCTCTACCGACTGAATCACACCTTTTTCATTCAGCAGCGAAATGAGGGACGCGATGTCATCTTTGCTGAGAGAGCGACGCCAGGGTTTGAGATCAATCCCCTTCTCCCGTGCAGTTATCGCAATCAGGGTCTGCTTCCCTTCCCTGATGTCTGAAGCCTGATCCTTTCCTGACTTTTCAGATGAGGCAAGGAGATCGATGAGATCGTCCTGGATCTGGAAGGCTGCACCAATCTTGCACCCGTAATTGTAGAGTGCATCAACCTGTGCATCAGTGCCGCCACCAAGAAGGGAACCAATGGCTGCTGCAGCACCATAGAGCACTCCTGTCTTCTTGGTTACCATCTCCAGGTACTCTTCTCTGGTCACATCTTCCCGTTCCTCAAAAGACATATCCTGCTGCTGACCCTCACAGATCTCCTCGCAGGTTCTTGCAAGAAGAGAGGTTGCACGGACCTTTGCATCATCCGGAGCTTCAGCATTACAGATGAGGAAGAATGCACGGGCATAGAGCACATCTCCGGCAAGGATTGCAACAGGTTCACCCCAGAGGGTATGCACGGTCTTCTGACCACGCCTGTACTCATCCTTGTCCATGATATCATCATGAATCAGAGTAAAGTTATGAGTCACCTCGAGGGAGAGACCGGCGGGCATTATCTTCTGTGATGAACCGGGGGCTACGGCATCGGCTGCCAGTTTGAATAAGGCCGGGCGGAGACGTTTCCCTCCGGCAAATAACAGGTGATTTGCTGCCCTGGAGAGGGCAGTTTTCGGATCTCCATAACAATCCTGCAGGAGAGAATTGACCTCATCTGCTGTTTTTTTCAGGTATGTCTCAAGCTCCATACGTAATCTGTTCCTTATGCCAGTTTCTGTCTCTGACCGTTCGCCATCAGGAAGAAATCCTTGTTCAGGGTGTATCCAAGGTCGGTTGCAAGCCCCAGATACTCTGAGGTAAGATCAATGCCACCATGAGCTGATACAATAAATTGCGGGTTTAACAGGTGCACCATCTCGTAATGATCTTCGCAATATGCGTGACCGCTCACGTGAAGTTCATCAAATATCCTGGCACCCTGTGATTTTAACATCGTAAACATCCGGTACCGCTGGGCACGATTCATATCATTCGGGATCAGCTGGGCACTGATCATCACCTTGTCACCTCGTTCAATCTTATACGGAGTGTCGTTCTGGGCAATCCTTGTCAGGATTGAACCAGGTTCTCCCTGGTGACCGGTAACAATCGGTACATACTGATCCTTTCCTGTTTTAATCAGCCGGCGCAGCGTTCGCTCAACAACCCGGCGGTTCCCAAACACACTTGTCGTTTCAGGGAAACGGACCATCTTCATCTGTTCTGCCGTGACACAGTACCGTTCCATCGATCGTCCAAGAAGCAGGGGTTTTCTCCCGATCTCATTCGCACATTCAGCGATGGTCTTTACCCGTGCGATATGTGATGCAAATGTGCTGACAATTAATGCGTTCTTGTCATCTTCATAACTGGTGATAACGTCACGAACCATATTTTTGGCAATCTGCTCACTTGGACACCGGCCTTTCCTGTTCACATTGGTTGATTCGGTAATCAGGCAGAGCACCCCTTCTTTCCCAATCTTTTTCAGTTTGGCAAAGTCCGGTGGCTCCCCGAGAACAGGATTCCGGTCAAGTTTAAAGTCCAGTGCATAGATGATCGCCCCTTTTGGTGTATACAGGGCAACTGTTGCAGTATCAATAATACTGTGCTGCGTCCGGACAAATTCCATTCCCAGTGTATTTGAGATATTGTATCGCTGTCCGTATTTGAGTGCAATCAGTTTATTGTTGACTCCGAACTTCTTTTCACCCTCGATCTGCTGCTTTACCAGTTCCATTGTATATGGAGTCCCGATAATGGGAGCATTGTACCGGTGAACCAGTTTTGGTACAGCCCCGATATGGTCCAGATGACCATGTGACAGGATGACGGCCTTGACCGTCCCTTCAAGCTGGTTCATCACCGTATCATCAGGAATGACACCCATCTGGATAAGGTCCAGGGAATGGGTATTTTCCATCTCTATATCAGGATACATCATCAGGGAATCAAGCCTGATCCCCATATCAAATATTACTATTTCCTTTCCGCAGCGGACGGCGGTCATATTTCGCCCAAACTCATTATACCCGCCCACTGCAAGGATCTCAATGTCCAATTCTGTCTCCTCCTTGAAGGTTTTCTATCATTTCCCGTGTCTTACCGG
>CAYWHV010000299.1:0-3718 GCA_964458045.1 uncultured Methanospirillum sp. | reverse complement strand
GAATCATGCGATCAGTCCAGTTCTGCCCTGGTGATCAGATACCCTCCGGCACCATGTTCAAACCAGGTTTTTGTCTCGATGATATTGATCTTCTTTTTAAAGAATGGAGCATTACAGACAAAGCTCTCATACTCTCCTCCTTCTCCTGCAGGAGAGACATGATACTTTTTATTTATCGTTTTCATCCGCTCAATAAACGGGATGTCAATCTTCAGGCCAAGCCAGGTTTCATCAAGTGGTTCTGCAAACACTCCGGCAATAATTACCTCAAAGCCTTCTGACACCAGGGAGTGCAGGTAACTTTCCTGATCACAAAGCCAGAGAGGAGAGAAGCACCAGAGGTTTTTCTGGTGACAGATCCGTTCGATTCGTGATAACTGGTATACCGACTGAATTGCCCCGGTTACGATTCCTTCCAGACCATATTCATGGACGCCCTGCTGTATTGCTGTTTTCAGATCATCCAGTTCTTTCTCTTTTTGGCCGTCGGTCTCCTGAACCACGAGAGGAATACCTGCTGCCTCTGCCTGAAGCCGGGTCAGGTTGATATTGGGAGTATGGAACATGTAACTTTCAGGGTTTCGTGACTGTATCGTGATAAAACAAGCAATCTCATGCCCGGTCTGAATCATCCGCCATGCAGCGTACAGGGAATCCTTCCCTCCTGAGAGCAGGGCACCGATTCTCATGAAATCCGCTGCATGAGGTAAAAGACATACCCGTACATGCCCCGGTATTCCTCAAATAACCGGATCTCTTCTTCGATGGTGGTGAGCACCTCTTCTTCTCCTTGTGTAAGCGAACCGGATCTTCTAAGAATGTCAATCTTCTCTTTTTGCGGGGCATAAAAGGCGTCCCATGCAGAGTCAGGAAGAGCAACCGATCCCATCCATCGGTACCCGGCTTTTTCAACTATGGCCTGGTTTTCGGACACGGTCTTCATGGAGGGGTATTCCTGATCCCAGAACTCTTTGAGCCGGGACGGTGGATTTAACGTAAACCAGGTAAGCTCGGATACAACCACATACCCACCCACGGTGACATGCTCTTTCCAGAGAGAAAGCCCCTTTTCAAACCCGATAATATATACTGCCCCTTCACTCCAGATCAGGTCAACCTGAGCGACCGGCCGGAATGTATCCATCCCTGCACAGACAGGCGTGATAAGCGGCATCGGATCTTCATTGTTGATTCTCTGAATAAGGTGGTCCAGAATGACCGGGTACAGATCTACAGCAGTCACCTGGCACCCGGCCCTGGCAAGTGCAAGACTCTGGGCTCCGCTTCCGCACCCCATATCAATCGTCACCGGATGAGGGGGGAGATCGGTCAAAAGACCCAGTATAGATCTGGTTATCCGGTCATCGCCCGGCCCCTGGCGGGGAAGGTCTGCGTAAAAATCCAGAAAAAATTGAAAATTCGGGTCTGCGTCCATTCAAATCGACTGATTATTTCGTAAACAGGCCGGTGATTGAGGCCCACATATTCGCAAATCCGTCTCCCAGGATTACATTTGGATCAATTCCCAGGATGGGGAAGATGAAGATGAAATAAGCAAAGGTTCCGATGCTTGACCCGACATTTGCAAGAGCTGCAACGAGCACCACCTTAAAGAGCGGAATTTTACGCATCTCCATGATGGATTCTGCCTCCATGATCTTCTTGATATCCGATCCCCGTGGTTTTCTGATTTTCGCCTCTGCAATTGCTGAAAACCATCCGGCTGCGATGAGGGGGTGAAGCGAAGACAGGGGACTTACGATAAACCCTACCAGACCGGATATCGGATGACCACCTGCGAGCAGGGTGAACACGAATGTCAGAACACCATGAATCAGAACCCAGTATACGAGGGCCTCAAGCAGCACATCTGTCCCGACTCCGGAAAATACAATGGCCAGAAGCAGAAGACCGAATATGGCTGTGACGACAATACCAAAAATCAGCCCCCACGGACGGGTTTTCATCTGCTCGGTCAGACTATCGATTGGAGGCAGGGTTGCAGGGTTTTGCAGGTATTTTTCAATTCCCTTCCTGTGTCCGGCCCCGACAACAGCAAGAACCCGCTCATTGGCAGATCCCAGCCGGATAAGATTGTGAGACATGTATGCATCCCGCTCTCCAATCAGGGCTCCGGCACCACGGGGAGAGTATTTATAAAACTCCTCCATGGCTGCTTCTACCACATTCTCCTTTTTGAGTTCCTCAATATCAATGAGATCTCCGGTCTTGTCAGCAACGGCGATAGACCCGATAAGAGCATAAAACATCTTGAACTTTTCAAACAGGGACATTGAGGCCCAGAACCGGTGAAGTGTCACGCGGATATCCCGGTCGATGAGAGCAAGTTTTACCTGCCTTTCTTCTGCGGCGATTATGGCGGCCTTCATTTCAGCACCAGGCTCAACACCGACATCCATCCCAATCCTGCGCTGAATGTAGGCTAATATCCACTGGACCAGAAGCTGGGTGAAGTTTTTAGCCTGAAGAATGTCTTCAATCTCCGGGTTTTTCTGCTGCTGCTTCAGGGCAAGATACCGGCCCTGGTCCAGCTCAATGGCAACCACATCCGGCTGCCATTCATCAATCGCCTGCTCTACTTCTTCGACACTTTTTTGTGAGACATGTGCTGTCCCGATTATCCGGATTTCACCCATGATAGTCCTGTATTCCTTCTGCATCAATCACAACCGGCCTTCCTGCCGGGATGGTTTCTGACTGTATTATCATTCGGATTCTCTCATCCTGTTCCTGTTCGTATGCATATCGTTTGCAGAGATCAAAGGCGATATCCACTGCATCGGGCGTTTCCATCCCCTGCCCTGTCCCTTCACACGGATGAACAGAGAGACCATTCTCATCACACATAAACGGATAGGTACGGCATATCCAGGGGCGGTTTTCATAGATCTGACAGATTGATCCATCCAAAAACCTACACCGGTCCCCGGTCCTGCGGAGAACCCAGCCAAAGGTATAGTCGCGATCCCCCTCACAAATCCGGTCAGGGTAGGGCTCTACAATCTCCTCGAATGAAAGACCGGTACATTTCATAATCCGGGAGATCTCCTCCTGTCCAACCATGACAAGATTTGAGCCTGGTTCAGACTCCCGGCAACATGACCCGCATTGCCGGCAGGAAAACCCGGTCTCGCGAATTTGAGCTACCAGTGAAGGTGAAGATGAAGAGTTCATCCTTCGTTCTGACCCGTGCAGATGGAAGAGAAATTCTCAAAGATCCGGTGGCCCTCAAAGGTATGACTTACCTCCGGATGCCACTGGATGCCAAATATCGGCAGATTTCTATGGGAAATGGCTTCATTTCCACAGATTGAAGAGGTTGCGAGCCGGTCAAAGTCACCGGGGAGGGTGACAACCTCATCTGCATGCGATGCCCATACCTGCATTGTCTCCGGGTATCCCTGAAGAATTCCATCATGGTCAGTGATGGTAACTTCAACAGCTCCATACCCTCCTTTCTGTCCGGACTGCACTGTCCCGCCAAACTCCTGCGCAATTACATGCAGACCCAGACAGATGCCAAGGACCGGCTTTCCAAGATGAACATATTCATGAGACATTCCGGCACGGGAGATGTCAGGCCCTCCGCCAAGGATAATTCCCTGACATCCGTCACTGACCTCGCTGACCGGAGTGGTATTTGGTATCAGTTTTGCATCGATATCCAGGTCCCGAAGGGCTCTCAGGATAAGATGAT
>CAYWHV010000298.1:0-3727 GCA_964458045.1 uncultured Methanospirillum sp. | reverse complement strand
ATACGACCTTACCCAGAGAAAAAGTAAGATTACTGTAATGCAATCACCAGGTCTTCAGGGGTTACACGACCGCTCGGAACAGCATCAAAATCAGAATCGTAGGATATCAGGGTTAATCCGGCAGTCATGGAAACTGTCAATTGATACGCATCATCAAAGTCAAGGTTAAATTGATCTGAATTCTCTATGAGTTTTCTTGTATGAACGGGAGATAATGAAATGACATGAACTTTTCCACTTGATATGATATCCCGGTAAAATGTTGCGAATATTTCTTTTTTCTTACTATTGAAGAGTATCAGGCCTATTGAGTGATACGAGAAATCACTCATAAAAATTGATCCATCCGGACATAATTCCAGACATGTAAGAACAGACTGACAATGGGCCCTGTTATGTAAGAGTTCAAAGAAGATATTTGTGTCAAAGAGATACATGACGATGCAATTCCCGTGCTTTATGCTGAATATCTACCGAACTACTCCCGATATCTTCATTCTCCAATGCTCCAACCCAAGAGAAACGGCATGGAGGTCTTTCCTTCATCTCTTCTTCAGCGGTCACAACTGCTTCAATATATGAAATGATCTGCCTCTGGGCAGATTCCGGTAGTCTCCGAAGGGTAGTTTCAACATCTTCGATAGCAATCATATTTTCTCCCTATGAAATTTGTGTATATAATTGATGTTTTTCTCTTTGATAAAATATCTTCTGATAATTTTGCCGATTCAATCCGAACCCACCCATATCACGAATACTTAATTGCATTCTCCCCTCGAACCATCTCCAGGCCCTCTGGCAATCCTCCATATCCCCTTCATCCCACCCATCCTCATACGCCGGATCATCCCATTTCACCCCAAACCAGAAAACATCGAGCACCTCCAGGGTGTCCGGGTCATGGGCATATACAAAATCGACACTCTGGCATAACAGATATCGACGTCCACTTCTACCCATAACCTCACACCAGATATTCTCCGGACAAACTACCTCATATCCATCCACCTCATAATTCTCAGCATAGGCAGGAAACTCCGGTGAATGCTCCAGCTGTCCGTGAGCCATCACGCCATCAGGAGTAAAGTAAACAAGACTGTTGGTCCGATACCGGGGATCATCCTTCTGAATAACCTCAAATTCTTTATCATCATCCGGCCAGTCATACTTCTCAACCTCATCCGGATCATACTCCACCAGGTCCTTATCATCCACCTCATCCATGACGAATGTCATAAAACACGTCCCCTCATAGGAATACCCATACACAAGTCTCCCGGTTCATCTACCTCTTTTTGGGTCAAACTATTCATTGACCTGTACGAACATGATATCAGCAAGTCCCACCGGTAAGATAACATTTTTTTGAGAATATTTCTAACCATCCGGCAATAACAGCAATCATATGGAACTCTCGCTTCATGTTAGGCATGGTATGATGCAGAATCAATGAGCAGCGTATAGAATATCCAATGTCCACATTGAATTCAATTTAATACGGCATATCAGATTCACCGTTCTTTTGTAATGTATCAGTGTCCCTCTTCTGAAACCCTTAAAAATTTTTATTCTGTGGAAAAATTGACATTCTCCACCACCCGCCACAACGCGGCTCTCTTCTTTGGCCAGTCCCGGATCATCACTCTGACCTCTAACCTCACCAACTATCCTGAACCAGAGGGTTTCAATCGGTTCAATACTCCACCATAGCCAGATCAACAGAAGAGCTGGGGAAGGAAAGAAATAATTATCGCTCACCTCATCTACATACATCAATTTGTTCGTAATATGCAAATAACAAATAATTTCGAATAAAAAATAGGGCGAATAGAGTACATTGCCCTATTCATTTAGATGTGAAACGCCAATTCGATTTATCAGACGTAACCCTGCCTCACCATTTCCATCTCTTTCTAAGCTGATAGGCAGCGAGAGATATACTGGAAGTAACGAGAACGAGAATTATTATGAGTATCACCAGGTACCAGAGATTCAGATTCAGGTATTCCTGAATTGCATACATTGATAGTCCTATGAGGTAACTTTGTAAAACAGTTCCAATCAAAACCGCGATGAATATCTGTACGGTACTCATCCCCAGTATTCGTCCTAAAATTACTCCACCAATGGATCCAGATCCCTGTAACGGAATGAACACAAAGGTGCTCAAACCAATAAAGCAAAACCGTTCGACCCAAAGATGTTTGGATAGAAAAACACTCCCGTTTTGAACCAGGTAATGAATCCATTTCCCCATGAAGGGAATTTTACATATAATATCAAAATTCCAGAGCATAAAAAGACAGAGAACGATATCAACATACGTGAATACAAAACAGACCACCTGCCAGGGAAAACCGAATGCTATTGCTGTCGGAATTATGGACTCTTTTCCAGCCGGTGGGATAAAATAAAGAAAAATCAACCCGGAAATTTGGAAAAACCGTTCAGTATCATACAGCAGCCATAATACAAGGATAAGAATACCCCCAAGTAGGATGGGGATTAAGAAATAAAGGCCCTGTATGTTTTCGTATTGTTGTTTGAATCGATGGAGACAAATCATCCATTCCGGAACGTTCATTCAAATACCACTTCAGATTTTCCGGTTATTGCACATTTCATCATTGCACTCATATTATTGATTATTATTCGTGATTCCATCTACGTATCTTCGCTTACTTCCCTTCTTACAATGAGAATTGTGCCAATCAATCCAAGAACCACATTCAGATAAAACATGATCAATCGCCATAACAGAATAAATATCCCAAGAACGGCAGTTGGAACAAAGAGAGCATACAATGACGTTGCAGAAATTTCTGCAATTCCAGATGCTCCCGGGGTGAGAGGAATCATACTCACCAATGCAATAATGATCTGGGCAAACATTGAATTACCGAGCAATGGTGGAAGACCAAGTCCCAATAAAATCACCGATGCGACAATAAATTCAGATATCCAGAAGAAGAGTGAGAAGATAAAACCCCAGATTAACCCATACTTTCCCCGATTTGCAAACGATGCAAGTCCGGAGGTGAAGTGATCATACTCTTCATCAGTCCGGGATATGATGTGATGAATTGCCGGGGTATGAAATTTTTTTCCTACCCAGTTTAAGAGTCGCATTACCTTTTCTTTTACCTGAAGTGGATATTTTGCAGCGAGTATGAGGAGAATGTCAAAGAGGAGTAATACCCCGATTGAGAAGAATATGACTCCTATCATAGCAGTGCCAAGACCAACGATGACATCCCACATCAGTAATATTGCTCCCACAGCGAGAATGATTAAAATAATCGCATCCAGGAACCGTTCGGTTATGACAACCGCTGTTGCATCACCAACCTTCATCCCGGATTTATAGAGTTCATGAATTCTGATTGGTTCACCACCGGCTGAACTGGGGGTAATCGCTGCAACGAGAAGATTTGCAATAACCGCAAGGTAACATCTCCAAAATGAGACCCGGTGACCAAGTCCCATTGACATAACCTTCATTCTCTGGGCCCAGAGACCAAAAGCAAAAAACCGAAGCCCGATTGCAACAATCAGGTAATAAATATTAAAGTGCTGCAGATAGATTAAAGTCTCTTCATTAAAGGTAGAGAAGAGAATAATTACAAGAATAACTGCACTAAATGCAAAAGAGCCATAAAACCATAGTTTTTGCTTCTCCAAAATATTTCTCCACTGTAGCTCATACTACTGAATCTTCAAGGTTCAA
>CAYWHV010000297.1:0-3733 GCA_964458045.1 uncultured Methanospirillum sp. | reverse complement strand
ACCTTCCGTGATATTAGCGAACGTAAAAAGGCAGAGCGTGAGATGCATGACCAGATGGAGACCATCAAGGAACTCCAGCAGCAGGAGATGACCATGATCAATCAGAACCCGCTTCCCCTGCTCCTCATGGATCTTAAATTGCGGATCATGAAGGTGAATGCATCATTCCTTGAGATGAGCGGGTATACCGAGCAGCAGCTCCTCTCCATGCGTGCCAACGATTTCAAAGTCCTTGAAAAAAGTGGTCAGGGACTTCGCGAGGCATTAAAGTCCAAAAAAGCGGTTACCGGACAACTTATCGTGGAATTTCCGGCAGGGGTTCACCATATCGAGCAGGACATCATCCCGCTCCTTGACAAGCACCATGAAGTTGTCAGTATCATGTCCACATACAAGGACAAGACAAACGAGATCAAAAAAGAGCAGGAGATCCAGCGGATGATGAAGGAGGCAGAAGAACATGCCAACCTTCTGGATATTGCTGCGAAAGATATCGGAGAAGCGTTTGCCCTTGTGTCAAAGGGAGATCTGACGACTGAAATATTGAGACGTGAGAATGATCCGCTCATTGCCGTAAAGGAGAATGCAGGTAAGACCATTGCTGCTCTCAGGAAGGCATTGCAGGAGGTCAGCAGAGTCTCTTCCAGTGTCTCGGAGAACATGGGAGAGATTAGTAAAGGCTCATCTGATATTGCACGGGCCAGCCAGGCTGTTGCCCGGACCACCATGCAGTCCACAGAAATCGGGAAAGAACTCATCACCCACATGGAGGATATCACCAACCAGATATCAAACCTCTCCGCTTCCAATGAAGAGATTACCAGTACAAGCCAGGAGGTTCTCCGTCATGCCAGGGACGTTGCTACACGGGGGAGTGAAGCACAAACCCTCGGAAATGAGGCGAATGACAAGATGGGCCTGGTGATGAAGATCGCCCAGGAGAGTGTTGAGGATATTGATGAACTCAACTCGCAGATCCGGGAGATCAATAAGATTGTCAAGATGATCAATGACATTGCCGGACAGATCAACCTGCTTGCCCTGAATGCTGCAATAGAAGCGGCACGGGCAGGAGATGCCGGAAGAGGGTTTGCGGTTGTTGCAGGTGAAGTCAAGAACCTTGCCGCTGATGCCCGGAAAGCAACCGACCACATAGGTGATGTCATTACCGCCATTCAGCGAAGCAGTGAGAAGACATCTACGGCAATCCGGTCCTCCCACTCAGAGATTGCGGTCGGTGTGGAGAGTGTGAATAAGACCATTGAATCACTCAATATCATGGTCAGTGGTGCGTCTGAAGTTACCCGGGATATGGGAGAGATTGTCCGGGCGATTGAAGACCAGGCAAATATTGCAACGGCTGTCGTCAACACCGCCCAGGAAGGAATCAGTCTTACAGGTGACAACCTTACCCAGATAGAAGAACTCTCGGCTCTTGCCGAATCGGTAAGTGCCTCGGTCCAGGAGATCAACAGTGCCATTGTTGAAGTCGAAGGACTGTCCGGAGAACTTCGAAACCAGATTCAGGCATTTAAAATTTAATTAAAAAAAGTTCTGGGTGGCATAATAGTATTCACCATCAAATGCCACCCCGATTCCTATTTTTTCGTGAGCAGGGAGGAGGAGTGCCTCTTTGTGCGGTGGGCTGTCCATGAAGGATTCAATGGCCACCTGTGCAATCTCATATGGATCATCATTTCTTATCTCCCCAAATCCGTACACATTCTTTTCTACCGGAATCTTCACGATATTCTCCCCGATCCCGTAAAACGATGTCCCATCAGGAAGGGTCCGGGACTGATCATAGTGATGGCGATCTGCTCGATCAGCTGGATCCTCCCCGTCCGGGTTGGTGTGATCAAAAAAGTCCCGGTGGGCCATATCCTGGCTATGTTCACGGGCAATCACATCCAGAGCGGTGTCGCGGGTAAGGAGCGGCAGGGTCCGGAGGGCCCGTTCATCGTTTGAAAAGTCCAGTATAATCTCCGCTATTTTTTCAGAGAACCAATCCTGTGGCCGGGTATATGCTTTCCCAATGCTAACCGTTCCCTGTGATATGACATCATTCTCAGGACGTGGATCAGGAGTCAGGGAAAATCCCGGCCCAAGAATTGCCCCGGCTGTGTACTCACCCGGAGGAATCATATCAGGCACCGTTCCTAAAAGTTCGCGATGGGCAGTCTCTCCTGGACGAAGAAAAGAGAACTGCACTGACCCTATCGCATAATCAGCCGGTGTGATATCCTCATCAGGCGAGAGATAAAACGTCACCTTTCTGCTCATCGAGATCATCTGTCCATAATTGACCGCTGTGACACTTCCGAAGATGGGAGAGCCCGGAGCAGAAGAGGGCTGAACATCGATTGAAAGTAATCCGATATCTGCAGCTTTCTCTTCTCCGGCAACAATGCACGGAATAGTCAGAAGCAGGATACAAAAAAGAAAAGATCGAAATGTCAGAATGAAATCACTCATATGGTACAGCCTGAAAAATTTGCTGAAATATTTTCTGATCTCACCATCATTAGTGTTTCTGGTCCTTTAAAATCGAAACCACCGCATCATTACAATGGCATCTTCTGTGTCCGCGTAATACCCGCATATCTGAAATACCGGTTCGTACCCGAGTTTTGTGTAAAACTGGATGGCAGCGGTGTTAGAGACTCTGACTTCCAGCTGCATGGCAGTTGCTTTCTGAATCATCGCAGCCTGCTCGGCTCTTCTGACAAGATTCGCCCCGATCCCTTTTTTTCTCATACCAGGATCGACTGCAAGACTACAGATATGCCCATACCGCTCTTCACCGGTGTCCTCAACGCCACAGATAATATATCCACAAATTTTCCCTTCCGTTTCGGCAATGAAAACCGAATCTGAAAAGGTTGCAATGGCATCCTCCAGTGTCTCACGCGCCCAGGGGTCAGGAAAAGAATTCCGTTCTATCCCCTGTACTGCTGCAATATCCACCGGAGCCATCTTTCGTACCCGGAGACTTCTTTCCTGCATCAAAGCCTGTACTTATCTGTCAGTGTTATCATATAGAAACAGGGGAATATAGGTAAGAATACCTGGTGTCTTATGGTTCATGTATATCCATTTCAAGCAGTGCGTCCTGCTCCTGGAAAAGCAGAAGATATTGCTGCCGTCCCGTATGATGTCGTGAGTGCTGAAGAAGCACGTGAGATAATTGAGAAGAATCCACATAGTTTTCTGAGGATAAGCAGGGCCGATGCACTGCTCCCTGACAAAGACCCTTATTCTACGGAAGTATATGAACTCTCCCGGGATATATTTGATGAATACTGCGACTCCGGCCTGTTTCTCCAGGACGAGACCGCTGCAATGTATGTATACCGGGTTCATGATGCCGGCAGAATCTATACCGGTATTGCCTGTTGTGCTGATACCAGGGAGTATGAAAGCGGACAGATCCGCCGGCATGAACTGACCAGATATGACAAGGAGGAAGACCGGACCAGGCATATCGATGCTATGAATGCCAACACCGGCCCGGTTGTCCTCCTTCACGGCTCTCATGCAGAGATAAAAGCGATCCTGAAGAAGTCCACTGAAAACCGTGAGCCGGAGATGGTGGCACATGCTGCCAACGGAAGCGTCCATGAAATCTTTGCCATCAGGGATGAAGCCGACCTCACCCGGCTGCATGAGATTTTTGTCTCCATCCCGGCACTCTATATTGCTGACGGACATCACCGGTGTAAATCAGCGGTCA
>CAYWHV010000296.1:1929-3748 GCA_964458045.1 uncultured Methanospirillum sp. | reverse complement strand
CCCTGGTATGAACCAGTTCCAACGGAAATAATAACTGGAATCCGGGTACTTCCATCCTTGTGAAGGAGATTAAACTCATATGATTCGGGCAGGGTTTTTCCGGAAAGTCTGCTTGTGTGTCGCTCAAGGACCTTTTGTCTGTCCTCCGGCGCAATTAGTTCAACTATGGATCTCCCGAAAATCTCCTCTTTGGAATAACCCATCATGCCTGCAAGTGTTTCATTACACAGGAGAAGGATACCGTCCTGTGAGAGAAACGCTCCATCCTGTATATGTTCGAGAAGGATTCGGGACTGTTCTTCCGAATGCATGAGGGCTGCTTCTGCCTTTCTTTTCCCGATGGAGAGCATGAGTTTGTGAGACAATTCTGCAAAAAGTGATTCAGGGTCTCCCCCTTTCTGGAGGTAATAGTCCGCTCCCTCATTGAGTGCCTGGATAACAACCTCTTCACGACCCTTACCGGTAAACAGAATGAAAGGGATATCATTATCTGCATGCCTTATTTCCTTCAATAATTCAATCCCGTTCATTCCCGGCATCTGGTAGTCTGATATCACCGCTTCGTACGTGTGGGATTGCATCAGTTCCAGGGCAGATCGGGCTGAATTCACTGTATCTACGGCGAATGCTCCTTTTAATTCAAGAAAGCCTTTTCCGAGTTCGAGAAAGAGCTCTTCGTCATCAACATACAGGATAGAAATCATATTATCCGGAAAAACCTGTCTTAAGGTTCATTATTGGGTGCAAAAGGGATAATTCTTTTGATGAGGATTATTTATGGTGAATTTCGGTGAGACTGATAGGTTTAGTCACCGTACAGCTCATCGAGGTACTCCTGCAATTCCAGAAGTTCTTTCTCACGAATTTTCATGGCTTTTAATTCTTTTTTGACCATCTCCATTACCTGTGGTGGATTGGCATGCCATACCGGAGCACCTCTGCGGGGAGTTTCCTTTGTTACCAGCCCCTCTGTCTCCAGTTCCTTCATGTTTGATTCAACCGAACCATGAAAAGAGAACCTGAATACATCCTTCATGAACTCCTTGATTTTTGGTTCTCTCACACCGTCTGGAGAACCGGAGATAAAATAGAGAATCTCCCTCTTCGTTAGATCACGTGAAATTTCACGCCATTCACTCCGGTGAGATTGCCCCTCATCAGTCTGATTCATATGCTTCTATAATGTATTCAGTCATCCACCCGTATAGTATTCACTATCAACCCTGGTATATGGGAATACCCGTGGAAGTCATATTTCTGAGTATGCGACATCATACGTGCAATTCCCTGAATTTCTCTGAATTCATTTATTTCGAGAACCTGATTCGTCAATGTCCGAATTGATGATGTCAACCGGGGCAGTTCTTTTAGCACGTGTAATATCAAAAAAATGCCTGATCCGGCAATCTGTTTCCAGATGTCCGGAAATCCTTTGGATACACTGTCAGTTTTCAGGTATCGGACAGGTACATCCAGGGGTGTTTTTTATCGGAATGCAGATTTTTCTTCCTGCTATCTCGACATACTCGACATGAATATCAATGCGGTACGTCTCTTTAAGTGTTTTACTCGTGATTACGGATTCAGCAGGACCAATCATGGTAAATGATCCATCCTTCATGATCCCGACAAGGTCTGATACCATAAATGCATGATCCGGAAAATGCGAGGTCATTACGATAGTTATCCCACGTTCTTTAAGTCGCTCTATAAGGTAAAGAACCTGCATCTGGTTTCCAAAATCAAGGTGAGATGTTGGTTCATCAAGCAGCAGAAGTTCAGGCTCCTGTGCAAGGGCCCGGGCAATTAACGCCATCTG
>CAYWHV010000296.1:0-1829 GCA_964458045.1 uncultured Methanospirillum sp. | reverse complement strand
TCCTGATATCAACACCGTCAATCATGGCTGTTCCATGCTGATATTCAAGGATATCAATCATACATTTCATGAGGGTGGATTTTCCTGTTCCATTCGGGCCAATTATGCAGAATATATCCCCGGATGCGAGAGAGAACGTAACATCTCTGAAGATATCCCGTTTTCCATCCCAGCTGAACCGCAGGTCTTCTGCTGCATAGGTTATACCCATCCGGTCTTCCTCCGCCAGAGCAGGTAGGCAAAGAATGGGGCACCCATTAAAGCAGTCAGAATACCCAGAGGAATCTCTGTTGCGATGATGGTTCTGGAGAGATCATCCATGATGAGAAGGTATGAGGCCCCCATAACAATGGTCAAGGGGAGGAGTTTTTTATAATCCGGACCGGTTATCATCCTTCCCAGGTGGGGAACAACAAGTCCGACCCATCCGATGATTCCACTGATACACACAGACGCTGCGGTGAGAAGGGTGGCACAGATGATGATTACCCGGGTAATTCTTTTCAGGTCAATTCCCAGGGTTTTCGCCTCGTCCGGGCTTAATGCAAGGAGATTAATTCTCCATCTGATGAGCATTAGAGTCGCTCCTCCGATAATAATCGCCGGGAGGATGGCGAGAATGTCATTGTACCGGACGGATGAGAGGCTTCCCATCAGCCAGAATACGATGGTCGGGAGTTTTTCATAGGGGTCAGCCACATACTTGGTTATCGAAAGCAGTGCTCCAAAGAAGGCTGAAACGATGACTCCTGAAAGGACCAGGACAAGTATCTGTCCGTTTTTGTAGAGTCTTGACAAAAAATAGGACCCCATGACGGCAAGGATACCTCCGGTAAATGCAGATACCTGTATCATCCAGGCAGCGGTTGAGAAGAGTATGGCTATTGCTGCTCCAAATCCGGCCCCGGAAGAGACGCCGAGAATATCGGGGGAGACAAGAGGGTTTTTGAACAATCCCTGGTATGCAGCTCCGGCCATGGATAATGCAGCCCCCACTATGATCGCTGCAATGATCCGGGGAAAGCGAACCTGAAAGAGAATGGTTTCATCGGCATTGGTCCAGGTCTGTTCCAGAGGATATATCTGTGATATGAGCATTTTTACCACAGTGAGAGGTTCGACTTCATACCGTCCGATGAATAAAGACCAGAATATCACCCCGAAAGGAAGCAGGAATAAAAAGATCCGAAGGGGTTTTGCAATATGTAACGAAGCCTTGATGGCCTGAAGGTTATAGGGTGCCGGAGGGATGTGTAGTTCAGGAGATGGATGTGATCGGGTATTGAGAGATACATGCTCTGTTGAATTCATAGTAAACCTTTCATGACCTGATTGCCGGCTTGTTAAGAAGGATGTGTGAACATGTGACAAAAAGATTGTTATTTCCCGGGCGTGAATTAATGAATTGTGCTTAACTTCTCTGATTCCCCCTGTCCTCCGAACATTCACTCTTTTTCACATTCTGGACAATTTTTTATCAGTTTATCAAAAAATTCAAACGATTATGACCGGTCCTTTTCAGAATCCATATCACATGATTTTTGACAGTTCGCATGAAAGTATTAACTCATGATTGATGTTAATTCCATAGACTGGAATGCAGCATGGAAAAAACCTGAAGGTGAAGAGGGTAGGAAATTAGGATTTATCAGTTGTGGAAGGCGGTGGTCTGATGTAGACCGGTGCCGGCGGTTTAATGACGCGATGAAAGAGGATAATTGGGCAGGATCACGGGCCAGAATCGCTGCGATGGATTTAAGGCCGGACTCCCGTGTTCTTGATATTGGGGCAGGACCGGGGACGCTTGCCATTCCCCTGTCCGGTATTGT
>CAYWHV010000295.1:0-3761 GCA_964458045.1 uncultured Methanospirillum sp. | reverse complement strand
CCGGTTCAGGACAGGTTCTCTCATGGCAGTATGGATTCCCGTACTGTGTTGACCTCACCCGCCGGACCCATGCCCGGTACAACCCTGGTGAGACCTCTTCTGTTGACCTGCTTCGGAGAAAGGAAGTCGATGCATGTATCTGTATCGCATCTGATATCGGTGCACACTTCCCGATTGAAGCAACCAGACATATGGCCCAGATTCCATCAGTCTGTATCGACCCGCATATCAACCTGACAACCGAGATCTCCGATGTTCATATCCCGGTCGCTCTTGTCGGTGTTGAAGTTGAGGGTTGTGCCTATCGTATGGACAATGTCCCGATTGCATGCCGGAAAGTTGTCGACCCACCGGAAGGAATGCTCACCGATGAGGAGCTTCTTGAGAAGGTATATGACCGGCTCTGTGATATCATGGGGGATGCGTAAATGAGTGAAATACTGATCAAGAACGGTCATGTCTTTGATGTTGTCAGTGGCGTAAAGGGAGACAAGGCCGATGTCGCCATCAAGGATGGCAAAATTGTTGACAAGGTCTCATCCAAGGCAAAGACCATCGATGCATCCGGAAAGACCGTCATGGCCGGAGCACTTGACATCCATGCCCATGTTGCAGGACCAAAAGTCAACCTTGGCCGCTGGTTCAGACCAGAAGACAAGATGATCCGTGGTGAGATGCGGGGCGGTATCGTCAAGCAGACCACCAGAATGGAGCAGGGTTTCTCAATTCCATCCGTCTTCAGAACCGGGTACTCATACGCCCGTATGGGATACGGATTTACTATGGAAGCAGCCATGCCGCCGCTCTATGCACGGCATGTCCATGAAGAGATCAAGGACACTCCAATCATCGATGAGGCAGCACTTCCGGTGTTTGGAAACAACTGGTTCGTCTTTGAATACTTAAAGGAACACGACATTGAGAAGACCGCAGCATACACTGCCTGGCTTTTAAAAGTGACCAAGGGATATGGTATCAAGATCGTCAACCCCGGTGGCACTGAAGCATGGGGATGGGGTCTGAACTGTCTGGGCATCAATGATGAGGTTCCGTTCTTTGACATCACCCCGTCAGAGATCATCAAGGGCCTGATTGAGACCAATGAATACCTTGGTCTGCCACACTCCATTCACATCCATGGGAACATGCTTGGAGACCCGGGCAATGCACCAACAACCATCGACACGATGAAGCTGGCAGCAGGGTACAAGCCAAAGAATACCTTTAACCGTGAACAGGTTATGCACCTGACCCACCTGCAGTTCCACTCCTATGGCGGAACCGGCTGGGGAGACTTCTGTTCAAACTCAAAGGAGATCATGAACTACGTCAATGCACATCCGGAACTCACCTTTGATACCGGGAATGTGACCCTTGACGAGACAACCACCATGACCGCCGACGGTCCGTTTGAACACCATCTCAGTGCATTAAACCACCTCAAGTGGTGTAACGTGGACGTCGAACTTGAGACCGGTTCCGGAGTTGTTCCGTTCGTCTACAGTCCGGATATCTTCCCCTGTGCAGTACAGTGGGCAGTCGGTCTTGAGCTTGCACTCCTCGCAAAGGATCCAATGAGAACCTTCGTGACAACCGACCACCCGAATGCTGGTCCGTTCACCCGGTACCCACGGGTATTCAAGTGGCTCATGTGCAAGAAGACCCGTGATGAGCAGATGGCAGCCTTCAAGCACAGTGGCAAGGTTGCAGATGCAACCATCCTGAACGAGCTTGACCGTGAACTCACGCTGTACGAACTCTCACAGATGACCCGTGCAGGTCCTGCAAAGGCTCTCGGTCTCTCCAATATGATGGGAGGTCTTACCCCGGGCATGAATGCGGATGTAGCAATCTACAACCTCAACCCGGCCAAGATGCCAACCGATCCTGAAGAGATTGAGAAAGCATTCTTAAACAGCGCCTACTTCATCAAGAATGGAGAGATCGTCTGCCAGGATGGTCAGATTGTTCATGCAGGAACCAAGAAGACCTTCTGGGTTGATGCAAAGGCACCGGAGAGCAAGCAGGTTACCCGTGATGTCAGGGAGAAATTCCTCAGATATTACACCGTAACGCAGGCAAACTACGAGGTTCCGGATTCATACGCACCGAACCCGTTCGTTATCGAAACCAAGGCAAATGTGTGAGGAATCAGGAATGAAGATCGCAACAATCACTCTGAAAACCGTCCCGACATTATATCTCGAAGCAGACTGTATCACCCCGGATTCCTTTGCCGGAAAGAGCAAGGATGAAGTTCTGTCCCTTCCGGTCTATGAAGGAAGAGAATGTTACAAGCTGGGTGACTTCTTTGAAATCGCTGGAGAGATCGGCGAAAAACCGGAAGAGACGAAGATCGTCGTAAACGGCGACTGCAGCAAAGTCAAGTACATCGGTGCAAAGATGTCAGCCGGAGAGGTCATTGTCAACAGCAGCGCTGATATGTACACCGGTGCATGGATGAGAGGCGGCAAGCTGACCATCAAGGGCAATGTTGACTCCTTCTCCGGTCTTGGCATGGAGAACGGAGAGTTCATCGTCGAAGGTGACGGTATGAACTACATCGGTGCATCCTACCGTGGCGACTGGCGTGGTATGCAGGGCGGTGTCCTCAGGGTAAAAGGCAATGTTGGCAGTGATATCGGTACCTTCATGAACGGTGGAACCCTCATCGTTGAAGGAAACGCAGATGTCCACATTGGAACCCACCAGGAAGGCGGAACCATCATTGTAAAAGGTGACGTTAACCGTCGTGTCGGTGGCCAGATGGTCAAAGGGACTATCTATGTCTTTGGCAACATGAATTACATGATGCCAGGGTTCAAATACAACCAGGACGTTGAGCTTGAAGTTGACGGATATAAGGGAACCTTTGCAGAGTACATCGGTGACCTTGGTGAGCGTCACTCCAAGTCCAAGGGACAGGTCGTGTACGGGAAACTTTACCGCAAGAAATAATCAGGCCATCAATTCCAGTTTTAAAGCAACATCATCCCTTTTTTTGCTCTGGCAGTATGCGCCGAAGTGATGTACATCCCGTGATCACTCATCACCCAAAAGAGTAAATTGACGTTTTTTCTAAAAATAGCGAGGTCATGGGCCGCTATAAAAGGAATTAAATATCAGGTTGTTCATATTTCCCATCATGTCGAAATGGTACTGTTCCAGATGTGGCCATATGTATAATGAAGCGGCAGGCGATGAAAAACGAGGTATCCCTCCAAACACCCTGTTTAAAGACCTGGATCCAGGATGGGTATGTCCACGGTGCGGTTCCTCAAAAGATAAATTTACCGAAGTAGCAGGATAAATCTCTCGTCTATTTTTTTTTATTTTTTTATATGCTCCACCGGTATATTTTCCTGTGAACAGCATCTCATTCTCTGAATTTCCGGCTATTTGGGTTTTCACTCCTAAAAACCCGAACCAGACAGTTTTTCTCTGAAAAAATTAATTGGAAATCTTTAATAGAAATTCCATCCTTATTCAACATGCACGAAGTATCTGTTGTGATGTGGTTTTAGTATGAACAAGAAGATGAAACCTTATAAATGTGAAATTTGTGGGTATATTTATGATCCGGTACGGGGTGAACCAAAGAATGGAATCCCACCGGGAACTGCCTTTGAAGATTTACCTGACACGTATGTCTGTCCGGTTTGTGGAAAAGCGAAAATCGGGAAGAAGGAGTTTGTCGCCATGGAGGCACCATCGGGCAGGTACCGGTGTGTCGCCTGTGGATACATGTATGATCCACAAAG
>CAYWHV010000294.1:2407-3762 GCA_964458045.1 uncultured Methanospirillum sp. | reverse complement strand
TAGTTCAATCCGCCCTGCCTGTTCTTCATATGCAAATATCTGCTTCATGTATCTCCCCTATCGTGTTGCCGGAATCATGGGGCTGGGTCCGGCTCCTGATATCACGATACTTGCGGTCTTACTGACCGGTTCATACCGCCCGTTTCTGTCATCATCGATGATAACCGGCGTGACACTCAGGGTTGCATACCCTGCAGTCAGAGCATGAATGTTCACTTTCGCAAGATTGGACATGGATACTGCAGGTTCAACCTGGTTTCCTAGGTCAGCTCCCTGTATCAGGATTGTACTGCTGTTTATGTGCTCAACCTTATTCATGGAGACCCATGAGGGGAAGCTGATCTCACCAAATGACGCGACGTACGGGTTGTCAAGGGTAAGGTACAGGGCATACCCTGAAATTCCTGCATCGCATCCTTCCATGATGAGATCTATCGCCGGTTGTTCACCCGGGTTGGACTCGACAACCGACGGATTAAAGAAGAGGAGTGAGTATGCTGATACCGGTGCAATAAGGCCGGCAATCAGGATCAGAACACCAAGCACTCCGATAGTATATGTCTGTTTCATCTGCATCACCTACACCATCTGGTATAATTTCACGACATCGCCAAACCCGATAAATCCACTTCCATCAAAGTCAAACTGTCCGATAGGCTCTTCCTTCATCGCAAAGAGCATCTGATCAAAGAGGAGTTTTGGATCTTCGTATTCAAGCCATCCGTTTCCATTAATGTCCTCAAAGAGTCCGTCATTGTCCGGGTCGGTCGGAGTGGGATAGTATCCTCCTTTTCCATCAGGGAATGGATATACTGGTTGATACGGGGGTTTTACATGGATCAGATTTGATTGCTCAATATATGATGATTCAGAGTCTCTAGATGCCAATAATGAGATTGTATATTTACCTGGACGCATGTATAAATGAGTTGGGCTTTGATTCTTTGAATAAAAACCATCGCCAAAGGACCATTCCCATTTGTTTGGTAATCCTTCTGATAAATCAATGAATGAAACATTTAATGGGATTGTTCCAGACTTTGGTGTGGCAGAAAATTTTGCATTTACTGGGACTGAAGGATCAGGTGTGGGTGTTGGCGTGGGGTCAATGGAAGGGTAAAGATGCAGTACACTAACTGCATAATGCTGCATATCATAATATGTCCCTCCCCATTCCATTGTGTGTTTATTATAATCCCAAGTGTCATGAATTATTATTTGATTAGTTCCAGAATATCCAACACCCACCATAATGTGTCCTGTTACAATAATAAAAACCGGATAACCTGCATCAATTTCATCCTTATATTGTTGGTATGTAAATCCTTTTGAGTTACCGTTGAATCCAGATATTC
>CAYWHV010000294.1:0-2397 GCA_964458045.1 uncultured Methanospirillum sp. | reverse complement strand
TGTGGATACTGAATAACCACGCGACTCCGCAAATAGTCTCATTCCATGATTTCCATCTCGAATTTCGGAATCTGCAGGATCAACATAAGGAGTTCCATCAAGTGGTATAGTAAACCTGGTTGCTCCATCCACTGTACCCCAATTAACATATTGACTTGTACCCATGTAATCTCCGAGACAATCTTGAGGTGTGTGCTCATCCCATGAGTTGTAATATGGATCATTTTTCGAATCGGATTGATAGTAATAATCATCCTTATGGCCTTTTGTAGTTCGTTCATCAAGGCCAAATTGTGAAGCTGAAAGCGGGCATTGGCCCTGTTTCTCAAAAGAACGCCCCCATACTTCATTTGTCAATGGAAAGACTCCTCCATTGGTTGGGCCGATGTATAAATTGGGATAGCCATTTCGATCATAATACCCAAAAAACATAGATGCTGAAGTTGGGGCACATCCATATGACCAATCAAGAACTGGAACTCCGTCAATAATTTTTGTAGAATCATCTGAAAAATCAGGAAGATCTGCAGTTGTCACATAATTATCTGGGGGAAGTCCCGGCCCGATTTCATATATTCCAATTAATTTACCATTATCGTATTTTTGTGATATCAATGTAGTATCATTGTCAATACTTTCTGCACCAACCCCAAGGATGCAAAATATTGAGCATAAAAAAATTAGCATCATAAGATGAATGGATGCTGCATGTATCGGAACTCGATTCATAATTTGGATTATTTTTTATATTATATATTACTATCTTTATCTATCAATTTAAATTTTGATCGAATGATGGATAATTTCATTAGTTTTTGCATAAATCTAAACTTATTATTATATGTGGATAAAAAACTATAAAAACACCCTGGTATTTTTATCAGCGTAGCTAATGAAAATATGCTCCATTTTCTATGACAAATAGAAGTAAAATCGATTTAAAAAATATTAATTTTTGCATCCAGTTAGTGTCAAACTCGTTTCAAATTCTCACACCCCTTTCAAACCTATCATTCGAAGACAGTGGATACAAAAAAGAAGGAATACGGCCGTTCGCATTCCTTGATATTGTCTTCGGAGTTCTTTTAAGAGGTACTAACCTGCGAGAAGTATTCAATGTTAATGGCTCCAGTGTTTAATAATCGGATTCAGTGTTTAGATGGGGTCGGAATATTCATATCTGTAACATAGCGGTAAGTGAGATGAAGAAGGGTACCCAGGTCTTTGATTAATCGAAGGTTGATACCTACTCAAAAAAAGATCGTAAAACGCTTCCTCTTCAGATGATAGTCACCTGGTAGTATCGGGGTCATACGAAAGCATGCAAAAGATGAGGGAGTAGATAAGAGGAGCAGCTCGCTCTCTTTATACTTCTCAATTATGAGGCGGCTATATAAAAACTAAGGGTCTATTCACAGGATAGCGCTGTGGTTACTAGAGGGAACATCCTTACCTGATGCTGAATGGCGCACTCCTTACCTCTGGTGTCAGGAATGCACGAAGAATGGTTTTTCTCTCCGCCCTTCACATGTATGTGTAACGGAATGTGTAGGGGATTGTGTAGATATGGCATCAAACCTGGCATTAGATGATGATTTAATCAAGGAAGCACAGCGAATTGGGGGAGTAAAAACTAAAAAAGGGGTTATTACCGAAGCACTTATTGAATATATTCAAAGAAGAAAACAGATCGAAATAATCTCCCAATTTGGGACCGTCGATTATGATGGAGACTACGATTATAAAAAATATCGAAACATAAATGAAAATTCTTGTTGATACTTCTGTCTGGTCAATATCGAACTTAAGTTATATAACGCTTTTTTGTGGATGTCGGGTATATTTTTAAAATTTCATTTAGTATCTGGTGATACCTTTAGAAAATAGAACCTGATTTCACTTATTGATTCCATGTTCCTTCATTACCCCGTCAAGGGATTTACACTGGCCTGCCCTATATATTCTCTTCCGCTTCAATTATCGCTTTCAGTGTTTCATCAATCAGAGGATCATCGCCAATCACATTGTCTAATAATCCTTTCATTATCTCTAAATCACCTTATGATGGGTATACATTCACCTGACACACCGTTCAATTGGATGGGTTCAATGCAGATATCTGGTCGGCATGTACTATGAGTGTCGGTGGTCTCTCTCATAGGTTTTCCAGTTATGGACATATGGATTGACCCATCTTAAACCAGCCTACCCTTTTTTCGGTACGTTTCACACAAGGAATTTTCATCACCCGTAAAACCAGAATATCTCATCCATTCACCCCCCGTTTCCCCCCTTTTTTCAGCCTCTCATATATCCCCTTCCAACAGGTAAGAGTCACATTGGTGACAGGAGAGAAAACGAACAATGGCAGATTTTGTATCAAAATCAGTTGTAAAA
>CAYWHV010000293.1:2572-3764 GCA_964458045.1 uncultured Methanospirillum sp. | reverse complement strand
CTGAACCATTGATCTGTGCTCCTTCCACGATACGATCTCTGAACGGCTTTCCGGCCACATCAGTCTTATTATGATAATTTACTCCGACCATTCTGATGTTATCTGCGTGGGCCACCATGTTCACATCCGTATCATAGACGAATACATACAGATCAGGTCGTTTTGCATCCCGATACGGGGCCAGACCGGCATTGATGTCCCTGATAGTCCCCTCTGCATCGGTTGCCAGATCTGAAACGGTCTGATTGACCAGTCCGATAACTTCCTCCTCTGTTATGCTGGAATCAGAAAATGAGGGTTCAATATACCGGTAAAGGATTCGTTCATACATGCTCACCCCGGTCTGATCTTTTTCTGTCCGGATAATGTCAAGAATATCCTGAAATGCCGCAACAATTGGAGCGGGTGTGTTTGGATTGAATGCAAAGTAATAGTCATAGGTCTTGAGGGTATGGACCGGAACGATTGACGCAGGATCAGTGGCATATTCCTGAATCAACTGGCGGGCCGGCATTGCTGCATATGCCCACCCATCTATTGTTCCAGCCTCAAGTTCCCTGATGATCTCACGGGCATCCTCAAAATACACAACATCAGTAACATTTGCATTGACGAGATCAGATGCTGCAATATCATCATTCACCGCACCAATCTTCATTTCTGTAGGATCCATTGCTTTGAATGTATCCGCTGTTTCACGAAGACAAAATACCTGGTTCGAAGTCTTATCTATCGGTCCGGCCCAGCGGAAGAGATTTTCACGCTCAGGAGACCGTGCCATGACGATGATCACAGAACCATTCTTCTCAAGAGTCTGTTTATAGACATCCTCCCACTTCTGAAAGACGAATTGATGGGAAGGAACATCTATATTCAGCCGTGAGAACATCTGCTCAAGAATATCAACAGATATCCCTTTTGGGACCCCCTCTTCCAGAAATGTATACGGATAATAGCCTTCAGTCAGATACTCCATCTTCAGGAGTGCCTCATCAAGCAGCCATGAAGACAGAATCTGATCACATTCGCTCAATCCGCCCTCAATGGGGGGATTCTTCAGTTCCATGAATGCATCGGAGAATTTCTGAATCAGGCCATCAGGAGTGCCTCTGCTAAATCCGACATATATTGGAAAACTTCCAACGCTCCCCGAAATTGCATAAAAACCGGATTTACCGGTTGCATTACGGAT
>CAYWHV010000293.1:0-2562 GCA_964458045.1 uncultured Methanospirillum sp. | reverse complement strand
ATTCGTTATTCATAATTATTTATTATTTCAGAAACATTTACATCTTCGCCCTCAACCAGTTTTGAAACAGCTCTTTCGATGTACTCAGCCCTTTTTTCTAAAAATAAGGTGTAATCGGCTGCAATTTTATCATATGCAAAAAGGTCAATGGTGCCATCCTCAAGATACTGAATAAGAGATTCCGGATCATCTCCGGTGATGATGGCATCCTTTGGGACACCTGCATGTACCACGTATTCAAAAGCCAGATCATCTGTCACAGTTCCAACGGTATACGATGCAAGCTCACTCATATCAGTGATAGAGATATTTCTGCTTCGTGATGAAAACAGGGCAATATCAGAGGATACAACCGGCCCGACCCAGGAGAAGAGCTCTTCACGTTCCGGAGTTTTTCCGATGGAAAAGATGACCACACCAGGTTCATTCAATGCTTTCTGATAGGCAGTACTCCAGGGAAGAACGGTGATTGAATCCCGGGATATCCCGTCACCAGCCTTCCTGGTTACTGCAGTCACGATGTCCACCATGAGGCCCGTCACGGCCCCATTATCGACATAATTAAACGGAGGGTAATCCTCAGTCACAAAGGTGAGATCAGAGAGCGATTCAAATTCCTGTGCAACTGTGGAAGAACAAGACACTACGAGAATGAGTGCAGATATGACGAATATGTGCCGGAAACTCAGCTGCATACATGAATATATTGACGGTGTTTATTTATGATTACCGAAATTGACCACGGGATGCTCCACCGAAAGAAAGAATTAAGAAGACGTTGATATTGAACAGTGTGATAATTACTAAGTTCACATTCATGTATGGTTCGAAATATAAATATCCGGAGACAATCTGCTATGATCAGAATATTTTTCCATAATAAACTCCTTGAGAGACAATCCTCATGACATATCCTCTTTCATCCCCTGATAACGCTACTTTTCACATTCTCATTGTGGATGACGAAGAGAACGTCCTTGATGTAACCAGGGATTACCTCTTTGAATTCTATCAGTACTCCATCGATACCGCAAAATCCGGAGCCGAGGCCCTCTCACAGTTATCAGTACAGAGTTATGATGCAATCATATCAGATTATGAGATGGAGGGAATGAACGGGATAGACCTTCTGAAATCCATTCGTTCACAAGGAAATCACACTCCATTTATCATTTTCACCGGAAAAGGGAGAGAAGAGGTCGTTGTTGAGGCATTTGAAAATGGTGCAGACGGGTACGTCCTGAAGGGAGGTGAGATTAACTCTCAATTTGCAGAACTCTCACTGAAACTGAAAGCCATAATTGAGAAAAAACAGACCGAGGCAGCTCTTAAGGAAAGTCAGGAGTGGTTTCAGGATATCTTCTGGAATTCCCCCATCGGTATCGGCCTGTATGATGAAAAGGGATTTCTGGTTAAAATCAACCCGGCATTCTCGGATATATTCGGGATTCCGTCACTGGATGTAATACAGGGATATAATCTTCTGAAAGATTCAAGTATCCCGGAACAAGAGTTGCAGCTCATCAGGGAAAACAAACCGGTCAGGTATTTTCTTCCCTATACATTAGATCAGGTGAAAAACAAGAACCGGTATGATACCAGCAAGGATACAACTATTACCCTTGATATTCTTGTCACCCCGATTAAAAAAGATGGTGATGCAATTTCCGGATATCTTGTTCAGTTGATGGATATCACCGAGCAATTAAAGAACCAGGAAGATATTGCAAATCAGAAAAAATTTCTTGACCAGTTGATGGAGACTATCCCAAGCCCTGTCTTTTATAAAAACCGAAGCGGGATAGTGGGCGGATGTAATCATGCATTTGAAAAATTTATCGGCAACAACAGAGATCAGATAATTGGAAAAACGGTACATGATATTGCACCTGGAAATTTAGCAGATTTATACCAGGCAATGGATGATGAATTATTCATGCATCCAGGTATGAAGGAATATGAATCAACTATCGAGAGTGGTGACGGTACACTCCATGATGTTATCTTTCAGAAAGCGACAATAATCGGCCCAAATAAGACACCTGAAGGAATAATCGGTTTAATCATTGACATTTCAGATCAAAAAGATGCTGAAAAACAGATTCGAAAAAGTGAAGAGAATTTCAGGATTTTCTTCGAGTCTATCGGAGATATGATCGTTGTGGGGACCCCTGAAGGGAAGATATTGTACACCAATCAGGCATTAGTTCAAAAACTGGGGTATAGCCTGGAACGATTGAAAAATCTGCACATTATAGATCTTCATCCCCCAGATAAACGAAAAGAAGCAGCAGAGATCTTTGCAGCGATGTTCCGTGGTGAGGCTGATAGTTGTCCGCTTCCGCTCATTACAGAGTCAGGTATGATTATTCCGGTTGAGACACGGATCTGGCTTGGAAAGTGGAGCGGCGAAGATTGTGTATTTGCCATTATCAAGGATCTCACGAGGGAACAAGAGGAAAAACAGCGATTTGAGAAATTATTCCGTAATAATCCAGCGTTAATGGCTCTTTTGTCACTTCCGGACCGGACCTTTTTTGATGTCAATGATGCCCTTGTCAA
>CAYWHV010000292.1:0-3793 GCA_964458045.1 uncultured Methanospirillum sp. | reverse complement strand
ACGCAAAAAAGCGGTATAAACTCACCGATGAGCATATCCGGATGGCAAAAGAACTTGGTCTGAACCCGAAGAAATTCGGATCATATGCACCGAATAAACAGGAACTATGGAAAGAACCGCTTCCGGAATTCATCGAAAAGATATATGCCAAACGATTCAAAAAGAGCGAATCTGACCGATAGATATCTATCTGTGTCACAATCACCCTGGGCAGAATGATTTGGCGAACTCTCTCCTTCGTACTATCTCACCTAATACAAGAGTAACTGGTCATACGATCCCATTGACTCCTCCGCTTCCGTTCCTGTCATAGTTTTTGACAAGGAATAAATAACAATATTTTTATCTATAGGATACATTGGAGTTGTCAGGGACATACCCTGCACAGGCTAAAAAAACACGTCCATATATATCCGTCTGTGAATTCAGGAGACCCCCTATCTGACCAATCTGGCAGACTATGATCTCAATACTCCTTGTCGATGATGATCCGGCCCTGCTTCAGGCCTGCAGGCTCTATCTTGAGGATACGGGAGAATATGCGGTAGATACCTCCCTTTCAGCCGCAGAGGCACTGATCAGGGTGCAGCAAAAATCATACGATGCGATTATTGCCGATTATGAGATGCCTGACATGAATGGGCTTGAGTTCCTCTCCATATTTCGCAGATGTGATCCCTTCACTCCGTTTATTATCTTTACCGGACGGGGACGGGAAGAGGTAGTTATTCAGGCCCTTGAAGACGGTGCTGATTACTACCTGCAGAAAGGAGAGGATCCAAAGACACAGTTTGAAGCATTGCGGGATCGAATCGCAGGGGCAGTAGTCAGGAAGAAATCTGAGAATGCACATCTCCGAAAGGATCGGTTACTCGAAGCCATTGCGGAATGCACCAGGATTCTTCTCATGGAGAAAGAGGTAAACCTGGCAATTCAGCAGGTGCTTGATGTCATTGGATCAGCAATGGATCAGGACCGGGTCTATATCTTCGTCTCTCATACCGATCCAAAAACCCGTGAGTTCCTGGTAAGTCAGCGGTTTGAATGGACCAATACGGGAATACCCTCTCAACAGGATAACCCGGATCTGCAGAACCTGCCGTTTCAAACAGCCGCCCCCTACTCATATGAGATGCTGCATACCGGAAGGGTGGTATCAGGCCTTGTCAGGAATCATCCGGAGAGTGAACGGGAGATACTGGCAGCCCAGGGGATCATCTCCATCCTCCTCGTCCCCATCATTGTCAATAATGAGTTCTGGGGATTTATCGGATTTGATAACTGCAGGACAGAATATGAATGGAACAAGGGAGAAAAGGAGATCCTGCTCACCCTTGCCAATGCCATCGGAACTGCAATAGCCCGTGCATCGGTTGAGGAAGACCTGAGAAAGACAAATGAGTATCTTGAAAACCTGATAACCAATGCAAGCGGGCCGATAATTGTCTGGGACCCCGGATTTCATATCACCCGGATGAATCATGCCTGTGAGATACTCACCGGATGCCCTGCTCATGACCTGATCGGAAAGGACCTCTCTGTTATCTTCCATCCACAGGATCAGGAACGCTGGGCCGGCCTTATGAAAAGTGCTTTCAATGGAGAGCGATGGGAGACGGTTGATATCCCGGTCCGGCACCGTGATGGAAGTGTAAAATACATCCTCTGGAACTCATCACCCATATACTCGACCGGTGGGGGAAGATTGGTTGCAACCATTGCCCAGGGTCTTGATATCACGGAAAAACTCCGTCTGGAAGAGGATATAGAAGCAGCAATCCAGCAGATAAAAGTTAATTTTGCCCAGCAGGCGGTACTGAATGATGGTATTCGAAATCCCCTGGCGGTCATTACCGGGTATGCAGAATCCATCTCCGAAGGGCGGGTACGGGACACGATTGTGCAGCAGGTCAGACAGATCGATGATATGATCACCCAGCTTGACCGGAGGTGGAATGAATCAGATACCATTCTGCATTACCTGCAGAAATATCATAACATTATTCTGGATGAACCCTGTCCTGAACTGAAAACAAATGCTGAACAACTCATATCTTCTGCCATACCTGGGATGCCTGATCTCGGCCCTGGAGAACAGAACGTTCTACTCGACGCCCTTGATGTCATGGTCTATGTCGTTGATATGAAGACCCATGAACTGATATATGGGAATAAGAAGGCCAGAAATCTCTATGGAGACATGGCCGGGAAACCATGCTATCAGGTATTACAAAAAGGTCAGATATCTCCCTGTTCATTCTGCACGAACCGGCAACTCACCGATTCAAAAGGCCCCCTTGGGATACATGTATGGGAGCGGAAAAATCCCATTGATGGCCGGTGGTATGAATGCCATGCATGTGCACTTCCCTGGACTGATGGGCGGCTGGTCAGACTGGAGATAGCGGTTGATATATCCGGAAGAAAACATGCCGAAGAGATCTTACTTCATAATGAGGAGCGATACCGACAGATCTCATCGCTCACTTCAGATTTTGCATTCTCCTGTGTCCAATATCCTGGCGGGATGTTTCAGATAGACTGGATGGCCGGGGCTGTGGAAATAATTACCGGGTATACCATTGATGAACTGAAAGAACTCGGATGCTGGAGGGCAATAGTCATTGATGAGGATCTCCCCGTATTTGATACGTATGTAACCGGGCTCTCTCCTGGTCAGTCGGCAACCTGTGACCTCTGGGTCAGGCAAAAAAAGGGTGACCGGATCCGGATATCATGCAAGACCAGGTGTGAACAGGACACCAATAACCCCGGAGTAATCAGGCTGTATGGGGGGTGTCAGGATATCACAAAGACCTGGCAGGTTCAGGAAACCCTGACTGAGCGGGAAGAACGGTATCATTCCTTCTCCTCCATGATGCGGATGATGTGTGATACGGTTCCTGACATGATCTGGGCAAAAGACCTGGAAAAGAAGTACATTTTTGCAAATAGAGTCATCTGCGAAAAACTTCTGAATACCCGTGATCCCTCTGAACCGATAGGGAAGACTGACCTCTTTTTTGCTGAGCGGGAGAGGAGGGACCACCCGGAGAACCCCGAATGGCACACCTTTGGAGATGTCTGCCGTGATACGGATCAGATTACCATGGATGCAGGAGAACCCCGGCAGTTTGATGAGTTTGGAAATGTGAAAGGAAGTTTTCTGTACCTGGATGTACATAAAGCCCCGTTCTTAAATAAGCAGGGTGAGATGATCGGGACGGTGGGTTCTGCCCGGGATGTCACCAGCCAAAAGAAGGCCGAAACGGCACTCAAACAGAATGAAGAACGGTTTCGGGCCATTGTGAGTGCAATTCCTGATATCCTGTTTACCTTTGATGAAAACGGGGTATACCTGAGTTGTCATGTGAATGATCCGGCTCTTTTATTCATTCCTGAAGAGGAGCTGATTGGAAGATCATTGCATGATGTCCTCCCTGCACCCGTGGCATCCAGGGGCCATTCTGCCATTCAGAAAACCCTGAAGACCGGAAAGATGCAGTTCTTTGAATATTACCTTGATATTCAGGATAAAAAGCTCTGGTTTGAGGTCAGGATTATCAGATCGTCACCACATGAGGTTCTGGCAATAGTCCGTGACATTACCGATCAGCGGTACGATAAAGAGGCTCTAAGGCAGTCAAACGTGAAACTACGCCTCTTAACCAGTCTCACCCGGCATGATATTTATAACAAGATCTCTGCAGTGGATATGTTTCACAACCTGGCATTGCAGTCTTCTGATCCTGAGAGAATCCATGAGTATCTGCAGTATGCCCGGTCGGCTGGT
>CAYWHV010000291.1:0-3801 GCA_964458045.1 uncultured Methanospirillum sp. | reverse complement strand
CGATATATCCGATAAGTTTCTGAATGACTCCGGTTGCGTTGGTAATATCGATCTCTTCATTCAGGTTCATGATTCTGCCTTGTAAGGAATATTCATTCAGGGCAATTTAAAGGATCGGTAATTGATATCTTACCACAGCACGCAATTCTCTGCATACATCCTATGAGCCCTACGTATATTATCGGCCATCGGCAACCGGATACGGACAGCATTGCCAGTTCTGTTGCATATGCGTCATTGCTTAATCAGATTCATTCAGGCGCATTCATACCTGCACGATGTGGTGACCTGAATGCCGAGACACAATATGCCCTGGATATTGCGGGAGTAGAGCCCCCGGTTCTGATTGAAAATGTTGAGCCATCTGTTGGGGATATTCCGTTTTTGTACACACAAAAAGCGCCCATGAATATTCCGGCAATTGATGTGGCATCATTGATGGATCAATATGACATCAGAAATATCCCCATTGTCGATAGCGAGAACCATTTTTTGGGTCTTGTCAGTGAACACGGGCTGGCACGGTCTTATGTCAGTCCGAATGCAAGTCTCCCATTGAAAGTCGGACCCATTAAACTTGAAGCACTCGCCAGAATCCTACAGGCGGAGATCATTCATGCCGCACATGATGAGATTCATGGGAATGCTTCAATAGTTATTGATGCGCTTCATATCTCTCTGGCACGGCTTGGTTCTGATGATGTTGCGATCATCGGTGATAATGAACCTGCCCAGATTGCGCTTGTTGCGGAAGGAATTTGCGCACTTATTATCGCCGAAGGGGCACACCTGGGAGAACGGGTCAGGGAAAGTGCAAAAAACCTCGAGGTCTCCCTTCTGAAGACCACCCTGGATGCGTTCAGTGTTGGAAGGCTGCTCCACCTCTCCGGCCCGGTTGAGACCATCATGGCAACTGATGCAGAAACACTTCACAAAGATGATCTCCTCTCAACTGCCGCCCAGATAGTCTCAAACTCCCCATACCGGACTGCCTGTGTAACTGATGAGGATGGTCATTTTATCGGGATGCTCTCCCGAAACTCATTTCTTGAAGACGTTCATAAATCGGTAATCCTGGTTGACCATAATGAATATACTCAGGCGGTTGAAGGAATTGAGACTGCAGAAATCACTGAGATTATTGATCATCACCGGCTTGGAACAATTGCAACGCTTCAACCTATCAGGTTCAGGAATGAACCGGTAGGGTCAACTTCAACGATTATCACCATGCGGTACCGGGAAGAACAGGTGGTGCCGGATAAAGCCATCGCAACCATGCTGCTTGCCGGTATCCTGTCTGATACTCTTGTTTTGAAGATGTCAACAACGACTGACCGTGACCGGGAAGCAGTTACCTATCTCTCCGGGATTGCCCGGATTGAACCTGAAGAATTTGGAAGTGAAATCATCAATAAAGGAATGAACCTTGATGGTGTTCCAATCGAAGAACTCATTGTCAGGGATATCAAGGATTTCACCCTTCAGGACCGGACTGTATCCATTGCACAGATTATGACGGGATCACGTGAATTTGCTGATTCGAACGCGAAAAATATTCAGGGTGCCTTAACTCACTACCAGACAAACCACGGGTATGATATCAGCATTGTACTGGTAACGGATGTCATCGGTCAGAGAAGTTTTCTGTTTGCCGCTGGTGATCATGGTTTATTGGCAAAACTCGGGTACCACGATCAACCGGTAATCCTTGAAGGGGTTATGTCCAGGAAGAAGGATTTCTTCCCTTCATTTGGGCAACGGTTCAGACAGGTCATGCAGAGCTGACAACTATCTTTTTTTCCAGGTCTCTGCAGCCTGTACTATCGTATCTGAAAATTGTTTGGAGAACCAGCCGTGGGTATAACTGCCAACTGTCTCATGAACATACATCCCATCATGCCCCTCCAGGATACCTTTTCCCCTGATAAGGTTGATGGCATATTGTGCGTCTCTGTCCGGAGTGACAAACGAGTAATGAAACTCATGTCCTCGTATCTCTATTCCCCTCGGCGTGAGTAATGTGCCACCGGTTGTTTTCCCTTCGCTATATCCTAATGCCTGAAACCGCGGTGCCATCTCAGCCTGGCCTGGTAGTACTCCTGCCCAGCGATATGTTTTCTCTCCGGTAAGTCCATCGGTGAGATATAAGAGTCCCCCGCATTCCCCATAGACCGGAAGCCCGCTATCACAGGCAGCACGAATTTCGTCACGTGCCGGACCGGTTTCAAGCAGATCTGCATGAAGCTCTGGATATCCCCCGCCTAAATAGAGAGCGTCCACATCTGGTATATGATCCTGCATAGGGCTGAAATATGTGAGTCTTGCACCTGAACGTTCCAGCATTTCTAGGTTATGCTGATAGTAGAAACAAAATGCAGGATCCCGGGCAACTCCAATTGTTACCGGGCAGGACTGTTTATCCTGCTCCAATTTTTTTGTTCTTGTGACAAGTGGTGGAGCAGAGGATGCAAGCGTGATGATTTCAGGAATATCACAGGAATCCTCTATGAGTGAAACTGGTTCTTCCGTCGTCGTTTCATCACCCATAACCAGTCCCAGGTGACGGCTCTCTGTATGAAAAGAGGGATCTTTAGGCACAAATCCGAATTGTGGTATCTCTGCTCCAATTTTGAGCAGATCTGCATGACGGGAACTTCCTACCTTGTTGAGAATGACTCCTGCGAGCGTAGAATCAGGTTCGTAATTCATAAAGCCTGATGCAATGGCATGAACACTCGTAGCCATGCCATACACCGGGATTACCAGGAGAAGAGGTGCCTTTAGGAGTCTGGCGACATGCGCAGTACTTCCGTATGTTCTGTCCATACCGTCATACATCCCCATGACCCCTTCAATGACTGCAATATCTGCACCAGAACAACCGGAGTAAAACGAATCAATCACTCCATCCTTGCCGGCCATTACAACATCCAGGTTTCGCGAAACTCTGCCACAGATTCTGGTATGATGACTGGGATCGATAAAGTCAGGTCCAATTTTATAAGGTTGCACAACAAGTCCGCGTTTTTTGAGCGCTGCCATCAGGCCACGGGTTATTGTCGTCTTTCCACATCCGCTCTGGATTCCTGCGATAACAACCCGGGGAATGTTGAACCGGATATCCTCTCCGTCCTGATATTCCTGCATAGTCCTCCTAAAAGAAATCTGAAAGGGTGGTCCGGGTTGGATCCACGTCTGACCAGCTCCATCCTATTGGTTCGAGAATCCGGGATATTGGTGACTTGATGGTCTTTTCAAGCATGAGTTCAAGGTCCGGATTAAATGCATCTGGAACCTGGTCCCCATATTCAAAACAGAGGACATCAGTCTTTGGATAGCCACCGCTTACTGATTTTATGTAAATCCTCTTTGGTTTGCTCCCCTTACCAAAGTTAGTTCCCAGGTGAGTATTTGAATATGTAGATCCCCGGACATGTGCATCATCCGTTCCATAGTCTTTGAGTTCTTTACCCAGGCCTCCGGGTATTCCAATCTCATCCAGGGAGTATCCTCCGGAGCGGTAGGTTTTGATGATATCTCCAAGGTATTTTTTTATCTCCGGTAAATCCGCACCTTGTAATATCTTATTCATAACCTCTTTCATGACCTTCCTGGTGAGCAGAGGGGAGTCTGATCGTTTTGCTTCAAATCCGACCATATCTGTCTCATCAACAGATTTTCCTTCTTTCCAGATGAGATTCCCTGCATATCGTTTTTTCTTTCCTCCCTGGAAAAACCGACGATAGACTTTCTCGAATTTTATTGAGAAGTAATGCCTTTCAGCATGTAATACATCAC
>CAYWHV010000290.1:0-3822 GCA_964458045.1 uncultured Methanospirillum sp. | reverse complement strand
CAGATGTGAAAAGCCTGCAAAAAACTCCTTTTTCAGAGAAGTATGCAGGACTGTCCAATGACGAGCTTATGGTGACCGCAACCTCGCTCTGCGACTCATTGGAAAACAGGCTTCGCAGTCTGGAGACGAGGAAGGGAGACCTTGATGTCAGGTATACAACACTGGTCAGATATGAAAAGATCATAAAAAAGATCTCCCCCCTTGAGCAGCAGCTCCCCACTCTTGAAGGATTTGAAGTAACGATACTCATCATTCAAAAGGAATTTGAATCTGTCCTGGAAATAATCCGCCCGTTTCTATCAGACATTACCCGAAATCAGTTTGAGTTCATAAGTGCTGATCTCGACGAAAAAAATATTGCAGTCATTACCGTATTTAGCAAAAAATATGCAAATAAGGTCCATGATTTTCTGTATTCAAAGAATGTGAATGAGGTGCGAATCCCCCAGGAATATACCAATATGCCCCTGGATGATGCACTGGCTCTTATTGCCGCGGATAAAAATGCAATTACCAGTGAAGTTGCAGAAATAGAAGGGAAGATTAAAGAAATTTCAACCAAATGGTACGCCGACCTTGTCACCCTGAAAAATCTGCTCACTGATTTTCTTGAAGAAACATCTGCATATTCACATTTCGGACAGACTGATTATACCTTTGTGGTGAAGGGATGGATCCCGAAAAAATATCTCCCTTCAACGAAACGCTCTCTTTTCAGCACTTTTGGAGAGTCGGTTGTTCTCACCGAACTTCCCGATGATCCGACAGAGCTGGATAATGCCCCGGTGTTTTTTGACAATCCATTCTGGGCAAAACCCTTTGAATTTTTCATGAACCTGGTCCAGCCGCCCCAGTACCGGGAGATTGATCCAACCCCCATCATCGCCATATTTTTCCCCTTGTTTTTTGGCCTGATTGTTGGTGATATCGGGTATGGTCTGGTGATTTTATGCTTTAGTCTGGTGGTTCGCCATCTGTATGGACATATCGGCTGGATCAGACAAATGATGGCGATTCTTATCATATCCTCTATTCCGACAATTATTTTCGGATATATATTCGGGGAATTTTTTGGTGACCTTGGCGAGCATATGGGCTGGCTGACTCCGCTGACCCTTTTTGGAATCACCTGGAACAGAATTGAATCAATTATTCCATTGCTCATCCTGACGATTGGAATCGGAGTATTCCATGTATTTCTTGGTTTATCCCTGGGAATTTTAAATGCAGTCAGGCATCATCAGAAGAAACATATCATAGAAAAGACTGGAATGCTGGGTCTAATATCCGGTCTTCTCCTCCTTTTGGGTGCATATGCAGGACATGTCCCGGAATCTGTACTCATCGCCGTTTATGCTCTCATGATAATCTCAATCGGCTGTCTCATTTATGGGGGAGGGAGTCGCGGAGTAATTGAGGTAATGGGTACTATTGGCAATATTATGTCCTATGCACGTTTAATGGCAATCGGACTTGCTTCAGTTATCCTGGCACTGGTTGCGAACCGGCTGTCGCATGAGATTGGAATACTCATTGTAGGGATTGTTGTCGCAATTCTGCTGCATGCATTAAACATTCTCCTTGCAATGTTCAGCCCTTCCATTCACTCTCTCAGACTGCATGTTGTGGAGTTCTTTTCAAAATTCTATGAAGGTGGCGGAATTCCGTACAAGCCATTTGGAAAAGAACGCCTCTGATCTCTCTTTTTTGATGATTTGTATCTGACAGACAGATCACAATATATAAATGTGCATAGGATAAGGTAAACGTTGGAGGTTATCATGACAGGTTGGGAAGTCCCCATTGGTGCTGCTATCGCCTTTGCAGGAGGAGCTATTGCTACTGGAATTGCTCAGTCAAAGATTGGAGCAGCCGGAGCAGGAACAGTTGCTGAGCGACCGGAATCAGCAGGTATTGTCATTGTTCTGGAAGCTATTCCTGAAACACTGGTCATTTTAGGTTTTGTCGTCGCCGCTATGATCATTATCATGGTTGAATAATCAAAAGGCCTGTGGTGCAAAGGTGAGGAAAGCATGGCATATGAAGATCTTATCAAATCCATAGAGTCAGCAGCGGATGACAAAAACCGGGATGTGCTTTTTAATGCTGAGCGTGAGATAGAAGCAATACTTCGGGAAGCTGAGACCGAATCATCTGCCATTCATGCCCAGTACCTGGAGAAAGCGAAACGGGACCTGGCTCTGGAATCAAACCGGCAGAAATTTCTTGCAAAGCAGGAAGTCAAGCGGAATGTAAGTGTTGTCCGTCAACAGCTTATTCGGGAGGCCGTCGATAAAACCCGGCAGACGGTTGCTGAAATCAGATTAGACTCTTTATATCCCTCCCTGTATGAACGACTTATGACCGAAGTTGTTCATGCACTCGCCGGTGAGCAGATTATTCTTCATATCGATCCAAAAGACGCGGGATTATGTAAGAAGATCGTTCAGAAATCTGGTTTTGAATGTGAAATTGTAGAGGATCTGACGACTCTCGGCGGGCTTTTCGGGACATCTGCAGATGGAAAGATTCGTGCAGATAATACCCTGGAGAGCAGGCTCATGAAAGTCCAGGAGCAGTCGACCATGGAGATCTTCAATCAGATACTCGGGGGTCCTGATGGATAACGGGTATGTGAATGCACGAGTCCGGGGTATGTACTCACGGCTGCTGGACAAAGGAAGTCTGAGTAATCTTATTTTGAAACCGGACATTTCTGGCCTGATTACCGCTCTTGAAGATACAGCATATCGTGAAGATCTCGAGCGGGCTCTGGTGAAAAAACCCGGCCTTGCTGGAATTGAGGATGCTCTCAGGCAGAACCTGATAAGGACTGTTGAAAAGTTAGCGAAATTTCTCCAGGGAGAAAAAGGAGAACGATACATTACCATCTTCTCATCACGGTGGGACATTCATAATCTGAAAACGATTATCCGGGGAAAACGGATTTATGTGCCATCACGCCAGATACAGGAGAATCTGGTTCCCGCAGGAGAATTTGATGAGTCGCTCCTCTCTGAACTCTTAAAACAACCGGATATCAGGAGTGTTATTGATCTTCTTGCAACCTGGGATGTGCCCTATGCCAGTCCCCTGACCGCTGCCTTTCCGGAGTATGCAAAGCGTTCAGATCTGCTTATTCTTGAAAATGCCCTTGACCAGTTTTATTACGAGCAGGCACTCAGTCTGGTCAGCGGGAAGTCCGAGGATGAACGAATCATCCGTGATCTCATTGCAACCGAGATTGATCTCATCAATCTGAAGTCAGTTCTGTTGATGGTCAGGGATAATGTCGATACAGAGGATGCTGACCAGATCCTTATCGATGGCGGGCGTGTTTTTAACCGGAAAAAACTTCATGCTCTCCTGGCCCTTGGATCGGTGGATGTAATCGTTGAGTATCTGGAAGAGACACCGTACCGGTTTCTTTCTGATCTTCGGAACACTGAAGGCGATTCGGTCAAAATATCCACGTACCAGCATCTTCTTGATGAATATCTCATCAGGCATGCGGTCAGGTTATATCGGGGCGATCCCCTGTCGGTGACGGTTGTCATCGGGTACCTGTGGGCGAAATACACGGAGATAATGAACCTGCGTATCATTGCCCGATGCAAAAACGCCCTGATTGACCCTGAAGATATGGAGGCGGAGATGGTTTATGTTTAAAGTGGTCGTTATCACCGATCCGGAATCAGCAACCGGGTTTCGTCTTGCCGGATCTGATGTCATGGAAGCGGAAGATTCCTTTGAGGCATCCCGGGTGCTTTCATCTCTCCTTCATGAAGAAGAGACCGGAATAATTGCCATCAGGGAGGATTA
>CAYWHV010000289.1:0-3826 GCA_964458045.1 uncultured Methanospirillum sp. | reverse complement strand
TGACGGAATAAAGAGTTGCCGTGAGATACATTCCAGAGCGAACCAGAATGCATACCGGAAAAAGGTGATGCTTTCCCGGCATCTGATGCCATCATTTTGCTCAGCATCCAAAACCGGAAGAAGATGGGTAAGATGGGAGAGTGGGATTGAAAGTGCAGGGATTTCAGTCGGAATAAAGATAATATCCTCTCCGGTCAGGGGGTCATCGGAAAGAAGTGGCTTGTTTTCTCTCCCGGGAAGGTTGAGAATAACCGATGTTTTCTCGGTGGTATCTGGCAAGGGGTGATACCTGCTTACCGTTTCGAAAAGAGTATCATGCGGTAGTGCATGAGGATGGGTGATAATCGAAGGGGTTTTAGGTTTTCTGCCCCTCTTTTTCGGGCTTTGGTGTTCCGGATCTTCGCCAAAGAGAAAAAGGCGATCCGGGGTATCCGGGTGATAACAGGCATGAAGGTATTGCATAGGATCGAACCTACCATGAGGATAGGGATGGGTGAATCAATTCTCTCATTCGTGAATCCATGAATGATGAGAGGATAATTCGTTTATGTTAGGTATGTATCATTCCGGCATAAAGGGATGTTTTCGGGTTGTTCCTGGTGGTAAATCTCTGGGAAAAAGGGAAGAACCTGATATGTACTCCCATGAGAGGGACCATTTCACGATATTGGTATGAGGGAGTGATTTTCATCAGAATTATCTCTCCAATATGCCGATATTTTAGGATTTTATGACCTATTTCTTATGGTGAAGAGAAGGGTCTTGAAATACCTCATATTTAAGGTTTAATTTTAATGAATCAAAAGGAAACCGCATCTGTAGATTGCCGTTATTCATTTGTATCAACAGGGGTATAGTTTCCATGGGTGCCGATCTCTTTTGGCCATACCGTCCTGCTATGGGCGTCAGCAGAATTGCGCATATTGGCAATTAAATTTAAATTTAATACTAATTTGAACCTAATTTTCATTTTGGGAGATAGAGATCTATAGTCTGAAAACCTGGATGGAATCGACCCTGAAAAAAGGGGAGCGATAAAAGAGTTTGAACCATATCGAAAAAAAGGGTTTATTACACAAAAAATATCATGACATACGTAATGTCGAACCTTATGTATAAGCCTGTTCTCGATGAAACTAGTGTAATATCTGTTATTGGCTCAGGTAATATGGGTTTTTCTCTAGCTGTTGGGTTTTCTAAATTCTTTAAGGTTTTATTCTACAACTCTTCTCAGGAAAAACCGGATCCTGTTTGTAGCGATGAAAGTGTAATAATCACCCATTACCCAACATCACTTGAACAAGCCTCAATTTTTATCATTCATATCCCAATTCCATGTCATTATGATTATTCTCCCAATATGGAATCTCTGCGTTCAGTTCTTCGAATAATCCGACACTATATACGGCCAGGCTCTTTTGTAATTCTTGAAAGTACTACATTTCCTGGAACTATTGAAAAAATAGTGATTCCTGAATTGTCATTGTCAGATTATGATCCCGGTTATGATTTTGGGGTTGCTTATTCGCCTGAAATGGAATATCCGATTTTGGATCCTGCGTTACCAAAAGGGCAAAAAATTGTAGGGGGATACACTCCTGACTGCACCCTGTTTGCTGCTCAATTATACAAAAAGATATTTCCTGAAGTAATGGCGGTCAAGGATTGCATGACCGCTGAAACTGCACAAAATTTATTGGGAACATTTGCCAGTGTAAATACTGCCCTTGTCAACGAGATGGCAATTTTTTGTGAAGGAGTAGGTATCAGCATCTGGGATGTAATTTCTGCAGCAGCAGCGAAATCGCACGGATATTCTGTTTTTTATCCCGGTTCAGGAGATTTTCATGATTCAATTCCCAAAGATCCAAAATACCTTATGCGTTCTTACAGTTATTATCGGATGCGACCTAGTTTTTTCCAGAGAGCTGCGGAGATGAATGAGTATATGAGTAAATATGTGTTTGAGTTGATTTCTATAGAATTTATGAAGATTAGTAAATCTTTAAATAACTCGGTAATTACATTTATTGGACTTGAAAATAACCAGATTGATCCTGCTTTCTCCTCTTCCTCATCATTCTCGGTTATTGAAAGAATTGCAAACTCTGGAGCTGAGGTGCGATATTATGATCCGAACATCCCAGAGATTACCATTGAGACCGGCACTATCCATAGTGAGAAGTCAGTTCAGGATTCAGTAAAAATAGCGATTGCATGGTGTTCCTTTATGAAAATGAGTTCATTATGGAACTTGATATCAAGGAGTTAGCTGGGTATATGCAAACCCCTGTCTGCATTGATTTAAAAAATCTATTCAATCCATGTGAGGGAGTTATTTATCGCGGTTTAGGAAAAGGATGAAAGCCCTCTGAAAAGATAAAACATACACATCTGCGGAAAAATTGGGGTTATTATTTCGCTCATGTTCTCACAATCCCCTCATTACCGGTTGTATCTGATTATCATCCTGTCAAATAGGCGTTCAGCACTGCTGCCGGAGGATACTGAGCAAAGGTCTTCCGAAGACAGGAAGTGGTCAATGTGAGAAACTGGCTGATTCCTTCTGTGATAATCTTCCCATCCATTGTAAGAGCAATATCTATGTGTAATAATTCTAACCGCCTGTCATAAGGGAGTGTTAAGTAAAATGGCTGACCATATTCATCCCACCGGAAGTTGTAAAACGATTTATTCTGAGCCAGGGTGGCCATTTCATCAATTGAATGACAGGAATCAAGTGCCGTGATGAGTTTATCGATTTTTTCAGGACTATCCCCATAGAGTGTGAGATACGCCCTAATAAAATCAGAAAATCTATCTTCCAACAGGGAAGGCTTCACAAACCAGCAGAAATGCCGTTCCTGATGATCTTCGGTGAATAGTTCGAGCGGATATAGAGAAGAGATCGCAGTATTAATTTGTGATAATTCGACATCCTTATAGTCTTTTTTGACAAAGAGTGATACTGTAAGGCCGGTTGCAAGATACTGTCCCATATTCATCAGTATTGATTACGCTTTTTAATATTCCTACCGATCAGAAAGATACAACGGTTTATTCTTTTGTAGATACAATATGGTACTATGTATACGCTGGATATGGTCCGGTCTCGGCGTAATGAAATTCTCAACATCGCACATAAATACCAGGTGAGTGACATCCGGGTTTTTGGTTCAGTTGCACGTGGGTGTCAGGATGAGGCCTCTGATATTGATCTCCTCGTTCATCCAGGGCCAGGATTCTCTCTATTTCTCCATTCTGATCTCATGCATGAGCTCCAGGATCTTCTTGGTGTCCAGGTTCATGTTGTGAGTGATCGAGGACTCAGGCCCCGGGTATTTGATCAGGTCATGGGTGAGGCAGTTCCTTTATGAGGGATGATCTCACTCGTATCTCTGATATTTTAGAGGCCATTCATCATATTGAACGATATCAACCTGCTGATTTTGATGAGTTTCTTGAGAATGAACTGATTCAGGTATGGTTCATTCACTATATTCAAGAGATAGGAGAGGCATCAGCCGGTGTCTCATCGGAATTTCGGAAACGAAATCAATCGATCCCTTGGAGGCAGATAGTGGATATGCGAAATCTTCTTGTTCATCAGTACTTTGGTGTTGATCTGTACGAGGTCTGGAATGCTGTGGTTTATGATATTCCCTCACTTAAGAAAGAGATTGAGGGTATACTAAGTGATGAACAACAATCCTAAATATCAGCCCTATTTTATATTATTTTGTTATTCGGCCTTTTAGTAGGTATCAGATTCCTATTCACACGGTCGTTCTTACCCCTCCTTCGGTTATTCAGGAACAACATATTA
>CAYWHV010000288.1:0-3839 GCA_964458045.1 uncultured Methanospirillum sp. | reverse complement strand
AAAAAAGGTAATAATATGAGAGAACATAGTAATCCCGATACAGGGTGGTGGATTATGGTATCATTATCAGGAACGATGCATCTTATTACCGGACTCTTTTGTATGATCCTCTTGTGTACGGGTATCGCATCATCCGTTGATCAACCGGGCACAATCACGATAGAACAATCATCTGCTGGAGATACCGGGATGAATTCCAAGGAAACTATCATCCCCGAATTTGATGCGTATGCTGAGGAGACGTTCAACAGAAGTGGTGTTCCGGGAATGGCTGTTGCTCTCGTGAATCATGATAAGGTTGTGTACATGCGGTGTTTCGGAATAACGAACATCACGACACGGCAGCCGGTCACACCCGATACCCGGTTCCAACTCGCGTCCATCTCGAAATCCTTTGCATCATCCGTGATTGCATCCATGGTAGGAGATGGTGAGTTCACCTGGGATGACCGGGTATCATCAATATACCCTGCGATCCGGTTTTCTGATCCATGGATAACCGAACATCTCACCTTCCGGGACCTTCTCTCTCACCGGACCGGATTGCCCGAATATGCCGGTGATGAACTCTGGGATCTAAATTTTAGTCGGTCTGATATCATCAGCAGACTCTGGCTGATTCCGATTTCCGGGGATTTTCGTTCATCCTATGCATATGCAAACATCGATATCACGATGGCAGCGGAAGCAGCTGCCTGGAAAGCAGGAACATCCTGGGATGATCTCATCAGGGAGAAGATTTTCGTCCCTGCTGGAATGATGAATACAAGTTCCCGGTTTACAGACTATATGACTGCGGAGGACCATGCAGATACCTATTTTATGGATGACGAGACCCGTCTGACCAATATGGTTGTAGATACTGATCCGAACAGTCCCGCAGGAGGAGTGAGTTCGACGATCAATGACATGGTCAGGTATGTCCGCCTTCAGATGAATGAAGGGACGATAGATGGAAAACAGGTAATTGCAGCAGATTCATTGCATGAAACACACAAACCGCAAATAATCAAAGAGTTTAATAATGGTTCCCTTGATGCCTATGGTTTTGGATGGGAAATTTTCCTTGATGACGGACAGTACCGGGTAGAACATGGGGGTGAACTCTCAAGTGGTGTTTCCACCTTTGTCTGTTTTTACCCTGGGGAGAAGAAAGCAATCATTATTCTGACTAACGGTTTCCCGAATGGTCATATTCTGAAGAAAGCAATGATTAACGGGTTGGATGATCTCATTCGTGTTGGGTCAGTCCAGAAAGACTGGTATGGTGAGATCGAAAAATTGGTTATGGAAAAGATGCAGCCAGGAGCATCGGTTGTTATTCCCCTGGCACCGCTTCCACCCGCTCCGGAAGATGCCAGCCTTTCCTGGCCACTTGTAACGTATACCGGTTTGTACACGCAGGATTATTATGGTCTTGTCAGAATCGAGATGAATGAAACCGGACTCAATGCATACCTGGGTCCGAATAATTCCCTCGTTTCACTTGATCCCTATGACAAGAACACGTTTACCATTCAGGGGAGTGGAACTGAGGTGAATTTTATCGTCGATACCAGTGGTACCGCAACATCAGTGCATTTCGCCATGCTTGACAAGTCGTGGTGTAATGGAACCTATGTCCGGATTTCTCCCTGACATCTCCTTTCTCGAGGCCGGCTGCCCGGGATAGATCCTCCTCCGGCCAGGTGTGCCCAGGTCTGGTCGCCTTCGGACCGGTGTCACCCGCTCACCCACCCGGAGAAAAAAATCCCTCTCATGTACCGGTCCACCATCCATACGGAGGCAGGAATGATCCTGTCCCGGTCCCCGATCTTTTCTTTTTCCGAAAATATCGGAGGAGATAATACCGATACGAAATCATATTTCAAAGAAAGGAATCCTGAAATACCCAATCGTCTCAAAACCGGCACGGTAGTTTTGAAAAGTCAGAGAAATTGTACGTACCCACAATAAGCATTCAGTGCAATTGACAGAGTATGCGAATTTTCATAGATCTGCCGATTACGTTGCTCATGGTTTTTTTGTAGCGATCGGTATCCACCTGTGCAAAATGATAAAGGGATAATGAATTTGCAGAAAGGATAAGAAAAGAAAAGGAGAAAGCAGGAAATGAAAATTGAGAAAATCGCTGATAGTGATAAAACACAGTATATGGAATTGCTGCTTATTGCAGATGAGCAGGTAAGTATGATTGAAAAATACTTGTATCGTGGTGATATGTTCGCCTTGTATGATCATGATGTCAGGGCAATCTGCGTTATCACACAGGAACAACCAGGAATCTATGAACTCAAGAATATTGTTACCGTTCCTGCATATCAACGAAAAGGATATGGAAAAAAGCTCATTTCGTTTATTGTTGATTATTACAAGAAGTCCGGCACTGAGTTATATGTTGGAACAGGCGATTGCCCCGTGATACTTCGTTTTTACGAAAGATGTGGATTTGTAAAATCACACGTGATGAAAAACTTTTTTCTCGATAATTACGACCATCCTATGTATGAAGATGGACAACAGCTCATCGATATGATATACTTGAAAAGATATCTATAACTGGTAATATCATGGGATGGAGTGCCTCCCAATTAGCGGTATTCAGGGTTTGAAGATGCTGACATGAGTGATAAGCTGACGGTGTCGGAGCCTTGATGCTGATGGTGCCGAAGGTCTTTGCCACGTTATTCTCGTTAATGACCCGGCCGGTTTAGGATTCAGATGCCTTCGAGGCACCAGGGAGGGTGACTCCTGCCTGTTCATATGACGTGCATCTCCACGGGTTATCGGTCAGGATGTCGTCGATAATAGAGGTGAAGGCTGCTATGCTGTCTATGGGAGCTGCAAGCTCCCTGACGGCGGTCTTCACCGTTGCAGTCTCAGGTGAGGCACCGTTTCGTGAAACAGGCTTCAATGGGAGGCCTTTGGGAGGGTCTCATGTCGATCCCCTCAATACCAGCCCCCTCATCCGGATCCTGCCTGGCGATCGCATCCCCATCACAGTCATGACACCGGCCGACCGAAGCACCTGTCCATCTATCCAGGCGGGTGACATCAATAATACCGGGAATGGTTCGGAACTGGCTGGACTGCATTGTCACTGCCCGATGGTAACAGGCCTTGCAGAGCGTTCCCGTTTGGGTCTTCCCTTTCGCTCGTTCCTGGTAATGGGTCAACTTTCTCCCGCAGACGATTCACGTTTTTTTCAGGCAAACCACTCGCCGGTCTGAATTCCTTTGGGTTGATCACCAAGATTCCGACCGCAAACGGATGAGGGGACTATCACTCCCTTCTTTTGCCGGTTGCAACAAAATGCGGGGATAAAAATTCATAACGGGTTCTTATCAGGATCCGGGATAACACAAACCTCAAAAAACTGGTGTAATAAAAATTTTGAAAAAAATCCGCCGAAGGCGGTTTGATTAATGCTGATATGGGGATAGCGGACAGTGGGTTCAAATCATTTTTAAGGTCATTTATAAGTCAAATCAAGAAGCGCGGTTAGTATATTGTAATTATCAGTTTTACTTATAAATGAATCTAGTCCCGCTGTATGATTCTAATGTAAATTTGATCTCGATAACCAGTGAACCATGATGCCATAACGCATCTCCATATACTGATTATTGAGACTCTTGGATATTCTAAATTAATTTGAAATTAGGTCAAAAATATAATTCCCGGTTTGGCTTCCACTGATAGAACATAATACCGTATCCAGAACCTATTAAGTCTCAACCCCTCATTATTATCGTATGAATCTGAAGGTCGTCATCGAAGAAGATACCGAAGATGGCGGTTTTATTGTCAGTTGCCCTGCCCTTCCTGGCTGTCACTCC
>CAYWHV010000287.1:0-3852 GCA_964458045.1 uncultured Methanospirillum sp. | reverse complement strand
TTGACTCACCGGGCAAAGATCTGGTGGAATGTCAACGACCAGTGAAGTATCAATTATTCAAGGGCGGTTATATTCTACCGTATCAGAGTAATCTGGACTCTCTCCCCTTTTCGATACCCGTTACTCCACTCCGGAAGATGCAAAATCCCGTCTGCGGTGATACCGGTCAAGTACCCGAATTCCCATTCAAGAGGGATGATGCGGATGATGCCATCCTCGAACCGTGTTCTGACCAGATAAAAGAGGTCATATCCCTGGAATGGCACGACATCCATGCTTATCTCCCCCATGATATGCTTCTTCGGGGGTATCGGAACTCCCCATGACTTGAGCAGGGGAAACACAAACTGGAAAAATGATAACAAACATGCAGCAGGAGAACCAGGCATTCCCAGTACAGGCTTTCCCATAACTGAGCCACATAATACCGGTTTTCCCGGTTCCATGGCTACTCCGTGAAACAGAAGTTTTCCTGCCTTTTCAATGGCATCAACAGAATAATCCTTTGTACCGGTTGAGGTGCCGCCAAATACCAGCACGATGTCACAATTATCGCATGCAGATAAGATCCGTGATGCAATAAGATCAGGATCATCAGGCGTTATTGGAAACACCTCGGTCAGTACCCCGAATCCCTGAAGGTATCCGGATATCATGACCGTGTTTGTGTCTACGATCTCACCTGGTTGTGGTTCCTTTTTCGATGGAATTATCTCATCACCGGTAGCGATCATCCCAACCTTCCAGTGCTTAACCGGGACGTCCTTTACACCGAAATGAAGCAGGGCTGCAATATCATAGGGGGTCAGCATATGATCTGCCTGCATAATTACCTGACCCTTTTCAGCTTCAGATCCCTTGGGAATAATATGCTGACGGGGAGAGACGGGTTTTGAGATCAGGTACTGGTTCTTCTCAGTTTTCCGTATCTGCTCATGGGAAATGATCGTGTCATAGTCGTCAGGCATGGGAAGACCCATGTTTACCGAAATCCCGGTGACTTCCCGGGGGTGTTCTTTCGATGCACCCTTTGTCTCTTTACTTTTCAGAGCGACTCCATCTATTCCTGCAAGGTGGACCGGAGGGATGGTCCTGGATACATAGACGGGATCTGCTAGTATATGCCCAAGGGCATTTCTCACCGGTGTGATCCTGCTTTGCGGATTATATTGAAATGAGGATAAAACGAGCTTTTGGGCTTCTTTCATTGAGATAAGGCTATCTGGTGGTATCATCCGGGGCATGTTCTGTTCCAAAAGTTATACCTAATCGGTTGACAGATATAAAAAAGTAGCTGATATCTGTAATGATAGGGTAAGGTATGAGATCCAAATCACCAGGTCATTACTTTAATCCATTCACCTTCGCGATACCCATGGTGTCCTGCCCGAATATTCATTCTGATACATTCTGTAAGATCCCTTGAATAAAACATGACAACACCTCTACGGGTTTCTTGCTTGAGGAAAGAGGGATGAGTGCGGATTTACTATTTTATATTTATTGATATCTCTTTGTCTCCAATAAAGTAAATCGAAATTGATTAATTGTTCCGTTCTTTTGAAATACGATTAAATACAATTTAATTTTTCATGGAAAGGACATTCAATCCATCACAGATTCTGGCGATTATCGGGATGATCTGTCTTCTTCTCTCTGTACCTGTATTTGCAGAGGAGACCGGAGATGTAACTGCATTTATTGCTGCATCTCTGACCGGTGCATCAGATGAGATTAAACCTGGATTTGAAGCGGCAAATCCTGGCACCACACTTACTATCAACCTTGACGGGACTCAGGCATTGAAAACCCAGGTTGAGAACGGAGCTCTCCCTGACGTATTCATCTCTGCAAGTGCAAAATATACCAAGGAGCTTACCAACGGCGGCTACTTTGTCAATGACACGGTGGCTGACCTCTGTACGAACTGGATTACCATCGTCACTCCGAAAGACAACCCTGCAGAGATTACTACCATTGCAGACCTATCAAAGCCCGGTATTCTGATTGCCATGGGGACCGAAGAAGTTCCGGTCGGAATTAATACCCGCAAGGTGATCGACAAGATTGCAAACGACACTGCGTATGGATCTGAATGGAAAGATGCAGTCTTTGCAAACACTGTCACCTATGAGACCACAGAGCCAGGTGTCGTTGAGAAGGTAAAACTTGGTGAAGTTGACGCAGGATTTATCTATGAATCCTCATACAAGGCCTCGGAAGAGGATCTGAACAAGATCACGATTCCGGAAGATTTCAATGAACTCCAGTACTACAGCGTTGCAACCCTAAACCTCGCCCCGAACAGCGCCGGAGCAGAGGCATTTGAGAACTTCATGCTGGGTGAGGAAGGACAAAAGATTTTAGCGAACTTTGGATTTACTCCAGTTCTCTAATTTTTTTAATGATGTTTCACCTGCAGCGAATGAGAAAACGACCTGGTCTTTTCTATCTTGCTGCATTCACCGGACTTATACTGCTTTTTCTCTATCTTGCCCTTCCCCTGCTCGCCCTCTTCCTCAAAACCACCCCTGAAGAGATCCTTCTTACGCTGACTGAACCGGTGGTAATCCAGTCACTTACGCTCTCCCTCATCACGACGATCATAACCACCATCGTGCTTGTCATCATCGGAACACCGGTTGCATTTATCCAGAGCAGGTACCCCTATCCGGGTAAAAAGATCGTTGATACGTTCATCGATCTCCCACTCGTTCTGCCTCCTGCGGTTGCTGGTCTGGCTCTTCTTCTGCTCTGGGGCAGGATGGGTCTTCTCGGGAAATATCTGGCTATATTTGGCTTTACGATCCCGTTCACCACCCTGGCAGTCGTCATGTCCCAGTTCTTTGTTGCATCCCCTCTTTACATCCGGCAGGCGAGATCGCTTTTTACCCAACTTGAAAAAGGATATGAAGAGGTTGCAAGTACCCTTGGAGCCGGACCGTTCCGGGTCTTTTGCACAATAACTCTCCCACTCTGTAGCTTTGGCCTGATATCCGGGGCAATCATGGCCTTTGCCCGTGCCCTTGGTGAGTTTGGGGCAACCATCATGTTTGCCGGAAACCTCCCCGGGGTGACACAGACGATGCCACTTGCAATATATACTGCCATGCAGAGGGATATGAACGCGGCTGTCACGATATCACTCCTTCTGGTTGGTATTTCCCTTGTCGTAATGCTGATGGTTCGTGTCCTGTCAGGAGAAGATAAAAATGCTTGAATGCCGGGTGAAACGACAGCTCCGTGATTTTGATCTTGACGTCTCTCTTACTGCACTGGAAGGGGAGATAACTGTCCTGAAAGGAGACAATGGGTCAGGAAAGACCACGATTCTGCGGATGATTGCAGGACTGATCGATCCTGATGATGGATATATCCGGATCGGGGATATGGTAGTTTGTGATGTCGCCTCCCAGAGGGAGATTCCGATCCAGAAGAGGAAAATCGGGTATATCCTGCAGAATCCAATGGTCTTCCCCCATATGACCGTGAAAAAAAACGTGGAGTATGGGCTTCACTCGCTTTCTCACGGTCAGGATGAGAAGGAGGTGGATGTGAAGAAATGGCTGACTATCCTGAATATCTCTCATATGGCAGATCTGCCTGCCCGTGATCTGTCAGGTGGTGAAAAACAGCGGGTCGCCCTTGCCCGTGCCTTTGTAACCCGTCCGGCTCTTCTCCTGATGGATGAACCATTCACCGGCCTTGACCGGGAAACCAGGGAGGTGGTCAAGAATTGTATCAGCCGGTATGTTCAGGAGTGGAAGATTCCCTGTCTTCTCGTATCTCATCATGATACTGAGATATCCGGAATTGCCAAAAAAATTCTGGAGATTGAACGAGGGCGGATAA
>CAYWHV010000286.1:0-3880 GCA_964458045.1 uncultured Methanospirillum sp. | reverse complement strand
TCATATCTTTTCCTGCAGTCCAGATTACATCTCCGATATTATCGGCAAGTAAGCGATATCTGTATTCTTTCTCCTGCAGGGAACGTTCAATCCTTTTTCGCCCGGTAATATCTGTAGCGATCTCAAGTCGAACCCATCGTCCGTCACTCCACCGAATTGCCCGGTCCCGACAATCAAACCATCTCCCGCTTTTTGTATCTTCAAACTCCCACCGGTATACTCCTGATGGCCGTGAATTTTTCATCAGATGGGAATTCGTACAGAAGGAACAAGGGGCATCCTGTCCGGGAAAAAGGGCCTGATAACACTTCTTTCCGGCAATATTTCCTAAAAAAACACGGCCACGCTGATTGATATAGAGGAGATCATGAGTCTGCATATCAGCAACATACACCAGAGCATCAATACTATCCAGAATGGTATAGAGTTGTGCCTGTACCTCTTCCAAGAAAGGAATTTCTCCTCTCCCTTCCCCGGAAATATTTCGTTGATCTGTTTTCTGATTATTCCGATGAGATCCATCATCAGGTGCAGATTCTCCGTCTCGGTAAACCTCTATCTGATAATGCTTGCGAATAGCATTGAGAACCTTTTCTGATTCAGCCCACCGCTGATCAAGGAAGTTAACCATCCCGTCAATTCGCTGGGCCTGCACCATGATCTGGTCAAGGAGTTCTTCATTTCCGAGAAGGTCGGCACATGTGATAATAACCATGAGCGGATTTCGAATCTCATCATTGAGTATAGCCAGCTGTGCAATATTCTTCTGAATCTCTACCAGTGCGGCATCTTTCTCTGCTCCATATCGTCGTTCATCGGTTACATCATTCCCTTGTGCCAGGGTAGCTACCGGAGTTATGCCATCCGAATCAAACAGGGTTGAGGTATTCCAGAGAACTGTCCGAAGTGTTCCATCCAGATGAAGGACCGGCAGTTCAACATTCTCCCATTTCACCCCGGAATAGGTGGTTTCAAGCAAACGGCTCACCCGATCCTGCTGGTCGGGTGAAAAGAGATTCTGGAGGGGGGCCCCGATACATTCTGATGCCGTCCTGCCGGTAATCCGTTCAATAATATGGTTCATCCGGACAATTCTGAATTCAGAATCCCAGACAATGATCGGGACATGTGCTATGGCAATCAGATTTTCCAAAAGATCAATCGTCTTTCGATGCTGCTCTTCGGTTTGTGCGAGAAGATCATACTGATGCCGCAGTTCCTCCTCAGATCCGGCAAGCTCTTCATAAGAAGATTCAAGTCTTTCATTGGCCTCTTCGAGTTTGATGATCAACGTCTGCTGATCCCGTTCCAGCTTCTTCTGCTGTGAGATGTCCTGGATGATTCCAATAACCTGAATAACATTACCGCCGACATCTCTCTCTGCTCTGGCAACTGAATGAATCACTTTTTCTGGAGATCCGTCAATCGGTTGGATGACATATTCAAGATCATAGGGAAGATCCTGCACAAGCAGGTCAACAAGTGCCTTGTTCACCCGTTCTCTCTCCAGTATACAGGCTTCTATCTCATCAATAGGGACTTCACCGGCAATAGGGGGAAGACCAAAAATACGAAGCCCCTCTGCAGATCCCCAGATGGTGTCGGTCTCCGGATGGTAGGCCCAACAGCCCATCTGCCCGATCTCCTGGGCCATGATAAGCCGATCTCTGTTTATGCGAAGCTCAGACTCCTTACGGGTTAGGTCGGACACCATCTCCCGCAGTGCTTCTTCAGATCCAAGAATCTGTTTATCAGCAGGGGTGAGTTCTTCATTCTTCTGAATGGAGTCCTTTTCTGAGAGGATCTTTTCTATCGTAATACCAAATTCTCGGCCATTGGATAAGAGTGTTTCTCTCTTGTCTGGTCATACCGTGTCGGAGTTTGCAGAAAGACTTCCGCTCCCAAAATACCTGTTTCTTGTGACCAGAGAGGAATACGGGTAGAGCAATTATGTAAAAATTAAAATTTGGATCATCAAAAATCAATTATCATGGCATTATTTGAGTATTGATAATAGATCTTCAGCTGATTCTGATATGTATTTGTGTGAATCGTAGACTCCCTGGTTGTAAAATTCTGGAGCAAATTTTTCGATAATAAAATCGAGAAGCAACCCGGATGCCAAATCCCCAATTGTTTCTTCTCTTTCAGTTTCAAAAAATGCTTTTATATCCGAAATCATCAAAGCTCGTCTTTCTTTCGTCAGTTCAATAAGGGGAGTATGTTTCATTCAGGAATTCCTCTTTCTTTGATTGTTCCCGATTCTATTTACCCGATGTGATCTAAAAATGGAATTTCGTAGGATTTTCATTTTGAAACGAAAATTGTTTATGATGAAAATTTATCCCCTTCTTTTCCAAATCCGGTTACTTTCATAATTGAAGAATTCTCGAAGATTGATGTTTGGAATTATGCCAATTTTTCAGTTGAGTATCAAACCAGCGGTCGAAAGAAATCTGAGAATTAGATGACGGACAAATATTATTCAGATATATAATTGGTAATATCGAAAAATCTATTGGCCTGACAGTCAGTCACCCATTCCCTGATCAGAACGATACCGTGATTGATAACCGGTTAGGATTCCCGCCTTTCTGGATCGATGGATATGAATAATCCTGATTGATACCATCGATAACAAATTCCGTGAGTAAAAGCCTTGGGTTTCGAGGAATAATAGAATAACGTTATGAGAAAATTATAAAATAAAAAAAATATCAACTAAAATGCTGATATGGGGATTCGAACCCCAGTCGTCGGCGTGAAAGGCCGACATGATTGGCCGGACTACACTATATCAGCTGTGCCATAAGATGTCTACGTCTGTACTTAAAAATATTATGGTCATTTCACCTATGCAATAGGTGTTCCTTCCTTCTGAACCACGGTTTTGAACTGTTCCATGCACTGACGCGTGATAGCACCGGGTTTGCCGTTGCCGATAGTCCGTCCGTCAATCCAGGTAATCGGGGCGACCTCGGCTGCAGTTCCGGTAACAAAGACCTCGTCTGCACTGTAGAGATCGTAATATCCCATATTGCGCTCATACACGGTGAACCCAAGAGAGGCTGCAATCTCAAGTGCAACCATCCGGGTGATACCTCTCAGGTTGTTCAGGGTCGGCGGAGTGATTATGACCCCGTTCTTGATGACAAAGATGTTATCTCCGGAACCTTCACAGACATACCCGTTGGTATCAAAGAAGATTGCCTCATCTCCGCCCTTGTAGTTGGCCTCAATCTTGGCAAGGATATTATTCAGATAATTCAGACTCTTGACATTTGGTGGAAGAGCTTCTGCCGGATTTCTCCGAATTGATACCGTGATTGCCTTCAGACCCTTCTCATAGAGATCCCCGTACATGGCACCCCACTCGACTGCCATGATAACAACGGTTGCCTTTTCACATTTGCGTGGATCAAGCCCGAGATCTCCGACACCACGGCTTACCAGGGGTCTGATGTAGGCATTGGTCAGGTTATTCTTCTTACAGGTATCGATGATTGCAGCGGTCATCTCCTCCTTGGTGATTGGAACAGCAAGATCGATGGTTTTTGCAGAATCATACAGGCGGTCAAGGTGCTCCTGAAGGCGGAAGATTCTACCGGAATATGCACGGATCCCTTCGAAGACGCCGTCTCCATAGAGAAACCCATGGTCAAAAACTGATACCTTAGCCTCCTCTTTGGGATAGTATTTCCCATCGATATATATCTGCATACCAAAGTATCTGACTCACTCTCTCTTAAAGGATCAACCTTTTGGATCTGGTGCAGAAGAGAAAAAAGTTCAATTTGCCCTATTCTGTCGATGAGTCAGACTGACAAGCGGACAAAAATGAATAGAGCAGGTCACGGGACGGGACCGGGTGGATGTGAGT
>CAYWHV010000285.1:0-3888 GCA_964458045.1 uncultured Methanospirillum sp. | reverse complement strand
CATCGCAATAGAAAATGCAGCAGAAAGAGCAAGCCAGGCAACCAGAAGGTCACGCCTTTCATGAGGGGGTATTTTTTCCCATATATGCATGGCTTACATGTATGTTTTAATTATACAATGGTTTGACGGATAACAAGAATCACATTTTATAATATTTATCCATTGGATAAAACATGAATAAAAGGTTTCATTATGTGGGTGGAAAAAAGTACATAATAGTATTATCAATGGAATGAAATGGAAACAACCAGTGTCGATCACTATTCTGATAATCTTTACAAACATTCTTCATATAGCCCCGGGCATATTCCCGAAATCCCTGAAATTCGGTGGAATGATGGGAAAGGTTCATATGTAATGTGTGGTGATGCACTCACAATATTGGAGAAATTACCTGACTCTTTCATTCAAACTGTTATTACGAGTCCACCATATTATGGGATGAGGGATTATGGGATCCCTGGACAGATAGGTGCCGAAAGGTATCTTGATGATTATATTGCACATCTTGTTGCTATTTTCAGGGAGGTGAGACGGACTCTTACCGACGATGGGACAATCTGGATCAATATTGGTGATACATATACAAGTGGTAACCGTAAGACGAGGGATTCTGACAAGAAAAACCCTGCTCGAAAGATGGATTATAGGCCACCAACACCTGAAGGTCTGAAACCTAAAGACCTCATTGGTATCCCATGGAGATTGGCCCTTGCTCTACTCGAAGATGGTTGGTACCTTCGATCAGACATTATTTGGCATAAACCCAATTGTCAACCGGAGTCTGTAAAAGATCGTCCTACAAGATCACATGAGTATGTATTCTTGCTTTCAAAAAATGAAAGATATTATTATAATCATTCTGTCATGAAAGAACCAGATTCGAAAGGTGATGGTCTTCGAAATCTTCGTACAGTGTGGTCAATAAATACTGTTCCTAATGCATATGATCATTCAGCAATTTTCCCTGAAGGATTAATAGAGCCATGTGTAGTAGGCGGATCTAAAGAAGGTGATATCGTGCTTGATCCTTTTTTTGGGACAGGGACAGTAGGGATTGTTAGTCGAAGATTAGGTCGGTGTTTTCTAGGAATTGAATTGAATCCCGATTTTATTAATATCAGTTTGAATAGATTATCCCAACAAACACTATGAGTGATAGATCTCTTATTGTACTATCTCCTGATCTTCAGTTATCCTTTTATAATCAACTTAAGATAATTTCTGAACAGTATCTTTCCCTAGCTCTTACCGATACGATATTGAAAATGGATATTGAAAGAGTTGACGGGGAATTACTAAAGTTTGTATCAAAAAATATTATCAGAAAAGTTGCAGGTTGGGGCCTGCGTGGAGAAAGAATTTTTCCCGTACCATGCATTTTAGAGGCAAACCCTTTTTTATTGGGCTATTATCGTTTGTTATTTGGTTTTTCTCAAAAACAGTTTTATCAATCGAATATTTTTGGTAAATTCAAAGGACTAGAGGAGAAAGGAATAATTTCTACGAGTTGTTCTGATGACATCCTCTGGTTGTGTAAATGCCTGATTAAAACGGGAGAGTGTTTTGTATCAGGTATCTCAAACTGCTCTGATGATATAATTCACGATCTTCAGTTGTTAACCATTGGCCCTCAGCTTCGGGGTGGTCGTAATACAACTTTAGGTAAGGTCGCAACTGAAGAAGTGTTTACTCTGATAAAAAGAATTGTTTCTCCGTATATTCGTAATGCTGATCCAAAGAATATTGAAATAATGAATGATTCAGGTAGGAAAATCACCATCGCTTTTTCAAGTGATCCTGATATTAGTATTTCTGAACAAGCGTTAACAGGGCAGCATCCTTTGGTTTCAATTGAAATCAAGGGTGGAACTGACTATTCGAATATTCATAACCGTCTAGGTGAAGCAGAAAAGAGTCATCAAAATGCGAAATCTAGTGGATTTCATCAATTTTGGACAATTTTGAACATTGATATTGATGATTCAATTTCGTATCAGGAATCTCCGACAACAACATATTTTTTCCCCTTGCATAGAATAAAAGAGGAGGGAAGTAAAGAATACATTCGATTTAGAGAGATTTTGTTCCTAACTTTAGGAATTCATTGATTTTTTTAATCTTCCATCTTAATAAACCTAAAAATTAGGGGAAAATCCCTTTTTTTTTAAAAAACCCTTGGTATAGTAAATTACGGACATTTTCATTTTCATGGCATTGATTTTTATACCAAACCATGAAATTACTCCTTATCGTATGTGACCGTTCATTCGGCACATTGCAGTTTCGGGTTGTATTTCAAATAAATTCAGATTTGTGGCGTTTTAAGAGGAAATATTATGAGGTTTACTGGTCTTGAAGAATTACTCAAAGCAGATATTGGCGAAGATGAAAAACTGAAAATACTAGCTTCGCAGTATACAGAACGTCTGAAAGAACAGAAACTCCTCCTGGATTCCACACGCATACTCGGGGATACATCACTCAGTCTTGAGGATGCTATTCGCCGGGTCCTACGGGACATCCCGGACGCATTCCAGTACCCGGATATCTGTGAAGCCTCATTTAGGTTTACAACCGTGCAGGAAAAAACAGGGAAATTCAAAAATACGCCCTGGTCTCTTTCCGTGGAGATGACCGCTTCAGACGGACATCCCTGTGTCCTGGAGATTGTATACCTGGAAGAAATGCCGCCTATGGATGAGGGACCGTTCTTAAAGGAAGAACGTGCCCTTATTGATGCCCTTGGGGATATTTTTCTCGCTGCAGTCAACCGTGCAATACTGATGCACGATGTAAATCAGCAGGCCCATGAGAGCAGGCTTATGCAGAGGAAGGCCGAGTTTATCATTCAGAATGCCCCTGTTCCAATTTTTGAAATTAATCACGATCTCTCTATCGTGAAAACCAACTCTGCATATTCACAGGTCACCGGTATTCCAACGGAAAAGCTTCTGAAGATGAATCTGTCTGAACTTACGGTGACCAAACGTACCGGAAGAACGGCAAGAGAAGCGATTGATATGAAGACGGTGCTCTCCGGGGAACTTGAGCTTGATGTCCCGGCAGGGCAGAAAGTCCTTGAGTATCTCTATCTTCCGATTCTTGACGACAATGGGGATGTGCTGTCTGTTATCAATTTTTATGTGGATAAAACTGCGGAGAAGACAGCAGTCAGGGATATTATCAATCTGACTCATGCTGCAAAAGCAGGCCAGCTTGATACGCGGGTTGATCCGGATAAATATGAGGGCGACCTTCTCCTGCTTGCCAAAGGGATTAATGACACGCTTGATGCGGTTATTGGTCCCCTGAATGTTGCCGCCGAGTATGTCGATCGTATCTCGAAGGGTGATATTCCCCCGAAGATCACCGATTCGTATAGCGGTGACTTTAACGAGATCAAAAATAACCTGAACCAGTGTATTGATTCAGTTTCACTCCTGGTTGATGATGCCAGTCTCTTATCTGTTGCTGCGGTTGAAGGGAAACTGGACACCCGTGCCGATGCAACAAAACACCTGGGTGCCTTCCGAAAGATCGTCGAAGGTGTGAATGCCACCCTTGATGCGGTTATCGGTCCGCTCAATGTCGCCGCCGAGTATGTTGACCGTATCTCGAAAGGTGACATCCCGCCGAAGATCACCGATTCATACAGCGGTGACTTTAACGAGATCAAGAATAACCTGAACCAGTGTATTGAAGCGGTAAACCTTCTCATCTCTGATGCAGGTCTTCTGGCTAATGCAGCTGTTGAAGGGAAACTGGATACCCGTGCTGATGCCTCAAAACACCAGGGCGATTTCCGGGAGATTGTAGAAGGTGTGAATTCCACCCTTGATGCAGTTATTGGTCCCCTCAATGTGGCTGCTGAGTATGTTGACCGTA
>CAYWHV010000284.1:0-3895 GCA_964458045.1 uncultured Methanospirillum sp. | reverse complement strand
ATCTCTATCACCTTTCATGGGAGATACCCCTCTTTTCTCCCATGTTTCCTGAAACAAAAAGCATGGAACGTTTTTATTCTTCGAAAGCACATCCTTTGTGACATGGATGCATCTTTGCCTGACGACTCTTTCCCCCAGACGACGGATGAAAACCCTCACCCGCTTCTGAAATATCTGGAGGGATTTCAGGCAGGATCCGAATATTCAGACTTATCACCGGAAGAGCAGTCCCTCTCCACCCAAATCATTGATGATTTTTCCTATTACATGTGGCTCTATCAGGATCAGACGCCCGGATACTGGACAAGGGAAGCGCTTGAAAGAACCCTGCTCATTCATTATCCCCGATCGCTTGTCCACTGCGAGGAGTATATCCTGGCTGTTCCGATTATCCTCTCCCGTTTTTTTGCATACTGTGCATCCACTCATCAGGTTATTGGAGAAGAAGACTTTCTGGATAGTATGCCTGATATGACCAGTCAGTATTATTGCCGGATGGATGAATCAAAGTACTGGGGACCGAGAAAAGCGTTCATCTTCCTTGCGCTGGCAGCCGGTGCTGACAGTTCCCAGGATGATGCCATGCACTCCTTCATTCACCGTTTTATTCAAAACCAGGTGCCGGGAAAAGATGAGCAGACAATACTCTCACTTACCCATGTATTGTACTACTGGCTTTTCCCCTTTTCTGACTCCAGGGAGCTCGCATCCCTTGATCCAGATTCCTACCGGCATTGTGCATCTGTTATCAGCACGCTTATGAAGCACCTGGTCATTGGGTCCGGGATTCCACCCATGGAATGGACAGGGGTAGATATATCGCGATCCATTTCGGATCATCTTCGCTCAAGCCCTGACCTTGAAGGCAGGCAGCACTATATCATCCCCATCCTCTCATCGTTCTTCTCGTTCCTTTCAGAAGAGCAGTTACAACCCCATGCAAAAGAGATCTGCCAGGTATTATCTTCTCCTGATCTGCAGGTATGACCTGAAAGTCATCATGAATTGATTTTGTATGATTATCTGCACATGACTCATTATTTTTTTACGGGGCAGTATTAAGGAGATCAGAGTATGAGCCTCAATTTTTACTTATAATAGTATGCCATAAGGACTCCTTAAAAAATACCTACTTTAAACCTCAAATGCAAGGATGTTTGTTCACAAGTGGCATCATGGTGCTGATGACACACGAACCAAACAGGAGAGAATGACCATGAAGAAACTCATCGTAACCGGACTTCGGACCTGCGAAAGAAAAGACCTCGTATATACAGAAATCAACAAGTACATCTCTGAAATCGGTGGAGTTGACGAGATTGTATCAGGAGGATCCAATGGAGTTGACATGTTCACAAAAGAATATGCACAGGAACATGGCATCAAATTCAGGGAATTCGCCCCGGATTTCCAGAGTCATATCAATGCAGCAACCTTCATCCGTGATTCAGAGATGGCAGAATACGCAACTCACCTGCTTGTCCTCTCAAACGGAATCAGCAAGGAATCAAAGAACCTTCTGACCGAGGCAAAGGCAAACAATCTTCAGGTAAAAAGCGTTGGCGGATTTGAAGGACGCTCCGAAGCAGACCACTATTACTCAGGTGCTGTCCCGACCCCCTACTAACCCTGAATACCAATCTTTCTAACTCCTCACCTATCACCAACCATGAGAAATACCCTCTATTTCTCTTACGAATGAATTCACAATCTTCTGCTCATTACCAGGGAGATCTATCATTTCTTCTGCTCCGGATTCAAATCATCATCTTCATCTGTATTCACAACATGATGTTTCAAAAAAGCATGTAGGAATTACTCGTCTATGAAATCAAGTCCTGACACATCACTACACATCCTGATCGTTGAGGATAACCGGACTCAGGCAGAATATCTCCGCCACCTTCTTGAAAAAAGGGGACATCAGGTCACGGTATCAAATAATGGTTTTGAAGCTCTTGAAAAAATCGAAGAGCAAAGGCCGGATATCATCCTCACGGACGTCATGATGCCTGACATGGACGGGTATACCCTCTGTAAAAATGTGAAGCAACATGAAAAATTCCATGACATCCCCATCATCCTGGTAACCCATCTCTACAGCCCGGTGGATGTTATCAAGGGTCTTGAGGCTGGCGCTGATAACTTCATCATTAAACCGTATGATCCGGAGTATATCTTCTCCCGGATTGCGGGCATCATGCAGGCAAAGGAGCGTCCCGGAACAGAAGAGCCCATTCAGCCGCTTGATGTTGTGTTCTCCAGTGAAGTGCATACCATCGCGTCAAGCCGGATGCAGATCCTGAACATTCTGCTCTCAACCTATGAGACGGCGGTCAAGAATAACAGTGAACTCCAGGTGGCCCATGAGCGACTGCACTATACAAATGCACAGCTGCAAAAACTGGTTGAGGACCTTGAGCAGACAAATGAGTCACTGCACCTCAAAAATCTCGAGCGGGGCAGGCTTGAAACCGCCCTTGCAGCCGCACATGAAAAAATTGATACGTTATCAGAGGCGCTGAAACTGGTGTATCAGATAAGGATGGAGCCGGCAGATGAGATCCTCTCGCAGCAGGCATCATTGCCAGATGCCGGTGTGGAGGTAATCACCGCTGCAACGCACCTGCATGCAGGCGTGACAGCCTTGAAAAATACCGGGCAGTACATCAGGTCAGGATCTATGCCCCGGACGTGGCTTGGGATCAGAAACAGCATTAATAACTCCATTGAACCGGTGCGCAGGCAGTCAATCAGGTATGAAAACCTTATTCCTGAAGACATTGAGATTTTTGCGGATCCCTGCTTTGAACGAGTCCTTTCAGATCTCATCGTAGCCCTTCAGGACGGAAAAGAAAAACCAACCGAGATGCGGTTCTCATTTCATGTGAAGGAGAACGGGTATGTCATCATCTGCGAAAACAATGATCAGGGAGTAGCAGATCCTGACAAGGAAACGATATTCTCATTCCGTGAAGGTCTCTTATCACAGCCATCCCTCTGTCTTATCAGGGAGATGCTGGCACTCTCCGGTATGGATATTTCTGAGACCGGAATACAAGGTCATCGGACACGATTTGAGATCGGATGTCCCGAACCATCAGTCAGGTTTGGATCAGATATCCAGGTTCTCTAAAAGATATTCTTCTTTTTCAGACCCAAGAAAAGAACTGCTCTCTCAAAAACAGGGGTTATTTTAGGAAGGGTGTTAATACCAGGATGAACACATGTTCGGTGAAGGTGATATATTGACCCCTGTTTTCCTGTGTGTGTGATTTTAGCGTTCAGAGCAGACTCCGGCTCAATGACGTGAAGACTTCCGGTCCCACACATGAGCATACCAGATTTACCTTGTGTACATTAATAGGTGAATAAACAGGTGGCCGAAAGAATAAATCTTATTAACAAAAAAATAAAAACGTGGAATCCGGCAGTACGAAAATAATTCAGGACATCCTGGACACCTTTACAAAGGGGAAAAAATCCCTGAGTATATCGGATATTTCACGGCTATCCGGTCATCACCGGCACACCGTTGCCCGGTACCTGGATAACTTGAGATGCGCCAGCATGGGCAGAAGAAGAAATACTATTTATCAGATATCCAGCCGGAATCCTCCATTCTCAACTTTTCGCCACACATGCTCATCATCCTGAACATGGATCTCTCCATCAGGTGGGCGAATGACTCATTTTTGCGGATGATAAATACCACGATTGAAGCTATTTCAAACCTGAGCATTGAAGCATTGCACCTTGATGACCTGTTTGGCCCTGACCTTGTCGCAGCAATCCGGATGGTCAGGCCCGGTGAAACACGTTCAGAAGAGGCGCGAATAACCCGTGAAGAGAAAGAGACCCTGTACCTGTTTACCATATCCGCAGTCTCATTCTT
>CAYWHV010000283.1:0-3897 GCA_964458045.1 uncultured Methanospirillum sp. | reverse complement strand
TGTCATGATAAATAATGATAAATATAGATTATCTCAAACGTTACATACATGGAACTGCTCATCTTCCTGATACTCTTTCCTCTTCTGATGGCTGGCCTTTTAACCCTCATTCAGGGCGAGAATTTCAGAAGAGCAGCAGTGATTGGCGGAGCAGTCCTTGTTGGGATTGCTTCACTTATTATCCTCGCTGAAAGTATCACCACCCAGGCAGTATACCACTCAGTTCCCGTTGATCTGATTGGCATACTCATTTTTATTGGCGATATTATTATTAGCGGATATATCATCTTCGTCAGTCTGAAAGCACGGCAGTATCTGGTAACCGGTATCACGATTCTGCAGCTGATGCTCCTGTGTGCCGTTGAATATCTGGCTATGTTCGATCATGCCAGAATCCCGGAGTTGTTCTCAGATCAGCTCTCCGGGATCATGGCTGCAATTATCGGAGTCGTCGGCGGTCTTATCTGTGTATATGCTCTTGGATACATGCGTGAATATCATGCAGAGCACCCGGATTGTCCGGACAAGAGGCCACAGTTCTTTGGAATCATGTTCCTCTTCCTCTCGGCCATGTTTGGCGTGGTTTTTTCCAACAACCTCCTCTGGCTGTTCTTCTTCTGGGAAATAACCACACTCTGCTCATATCTCCTTATCAGGTATCCGGAGACTGATGAAGCGATAAAGAATGCATTCAGGGCCCTGCTCTTCAACCTGGTCGGAGGAGCATGTATTCCGGTAGCGTTCCTGGTAATATTCCAGACCGGGGGATCACAGCTCATCGGTCTCCATGAACTGATCGCTGCAGGACCCGGACTTGCCCTTATTCCCGCAGGACTCATCGCCATTGCAGGACTTGCGAAATCAGCACAATTCCCCTTTTCATCATGGCTTGTCGGCGCAATGGTTGCACCAACCCCGGTGTCGGCCCTTCTCCACTCAAGTACCATGGTCAAGGCCGGAGTCTACATTATCGCACGGTTTGCCCCGGTCTTTGAAGGACAGATCGTCGGTATATTAATAGCCCTTATCGGTGGCATCACTTTCCTGGCCGCGTCTGCTATTGCCATATCACAGAGCAATGCCAAAAAAGTCCTTGCATATTCAACCATTGCAAACCTGGGACTGATTGTTGCCTGTTGTGGTGTCGGGACCGCTGAGGCACTCTGGGCTGCAATCCTTCTGATTGTCTTTCATGCCATCGCAAAATCCCTGCTCTTCCTCTCGGTCGGAACCGTGGAGCACCAGATCCACAGCAGGGATATTGAGGACATGTCCGGACTTGTCACCAGGATGCCCCGGATTACCATGATGATCCTGATCGGAATTGCCGGCATGTTTCTGGCACCGTTTGGAATGCTCATCTCAAAATGGGCATCCCTTCATGCCTTTGTGGAATCAGTTCCTCCATATGGTATTCTTCTGGTCATCATCATCGCGTATGGCAGTGGGATTACCGCATTCTTCTGGGCAAAATGGATGGGGAAACTCATCGCCGTCGGAGAGCCCCAGAAAAAAGATGAGTCCCATATCCCGAAATCGGAAAAAAGTATCCTGTATATCCTGTCTGCCCTGACTATCGGGGTGTGCTTTGGGTTTCCCATCATCTCATGGTACCTGATTGAACCCTGGCTTCTGACCATGTACCGGTCGGTTACCGATCTCATCTCGCTCAGCAATATTGAGATCATGTTCATGATGCTCTTTTTAGTGCTTATCATGCCATTTTCTCTTGCCTGGTTCTCCCACTCGGCAAAGCGGGTACCGCGGTACCTGTGTGGTATTCCGGAAGGCCGGAGTACCGCATTCATGGGAAGCTGCGGGATAAACAGGGAAATTGCCCTTTCAAATTACTACCTGGACCGGATATTTGGTGAAGAACGTCTCTCCCGCATCAGTGTAGGGATGGGAATCTTCCTGATAGTCCTGCTCCTGAATATTCTCATCATCGGAGGTGGCCTGTGAACACAATGGATCCATTCCTTGTAGCAGCGTTATTTATCATTCTCGCACCGGTTGTTGGCATACTTATTACCGGACTTGACCGGATACTGACTGCACGGATGCAGGGACGGGTCGGACCGCCGGTTCTTCAGCCCTGGTATGATATCCGCAAATTATTCCAGAAGAAACAGGTGGCAGTCTGGGGAGCACAGAGCTTTTTCATCTTCTGCTATCTCATATTCATCATCTTCACCGGGGCACTCTTCTTTGCCGGAGGGGACATTTTACTCGTCATATTTGCCCTGACACTCGGACATGTCTTCCTGGTGCTTGGTGCGTATGTGTCGTACTCACCCTATGCCCATATCGGAGCCGAACGGGAACTTATCCAGCTGATGGCAGTCGAACCGATGATCATCATCTCCGCAATCGGGCTGTACCAGGTGAATGGTTCATTCCTCATTGGGGATATGGCAAACCACCCCGGTCTTCCCATACTGCTTCTCCCCGGTGTCTTCCTTGGATTTATCTACATATTAACGTTTAAACTGAGGAAATCACCATTTGATCTGGCAACCTCACATCATGCACACCAGGAGCTGGTGAAAGGAAGCACCACAGAGTTTTCAGGAGCGACGCTTGCCATGGTCGAACTGGCCCACTTATACGAACTGGTGGTTATGCTTGGTTTTATCTGGTTATTCTTCGGGGATAATCTGATTCTGTGTGTTGTTGCAATAGCAGTCATCATGATCCTTGAGATCCTGGTCGATAACTGCACATCACGAGTCAGATGGCAGGATGCCATGACCAGTGCCTGGTTTGTTACCCTCGTAGCCGGAGCAGGAAACATCTTTGCCCTTTCAATCATGTGAGAATCATGTCATACCTACAGAAATCACCCTGGATTATTCATTATGATGCCTCAAGCTGCAATGGCTGTGACATTGAAGTACTTGCCTGTCTGACACCCCTCTATGATGTTGAACGGTTCGGAATTCTCAACACCGGAAACCCGAAGCATGCTGATATATTCGTCATTACCGGCGGTGTCAACGAGATAAACAAAGAGGTTGTGCAGAATATATACGAACAGATGCCGAATCCGAAAGTAGTCGTTGCCGTTGGAATCTGTGCCTGTTCTGGTGGCGTATTCAAAGAATGCTACAATATCGCCGGGGGTGTTGCAACCGTCATACCGGTTGATATCTATGTTCCCGGATGTGCAGCACGGCCTGAATCTATCATAGATGGTATCGTGCAGGCACTTGGTATACTTGAACAGAAACGGAGTGCCATGAAAGCCGGAGTGGGGGAAACCGCATGAAACAGCCAGATCAGACAATCGAGACCATAGCAGTGGAAGATCTCATCCACCGGGTTCATTCCTTCCATGACGACGGGTACCGCCTGGTCCAGATCAGTTGTGCCCAGGAAGGAGAGGGTTTTGAACTAACCTACAGTTTTGACAAGGATCTGAAACTCACGCATCTCCGGATCCCTGCCTCCCAGGAAAACCCGATCCCAAGCATCTCCCGTATTTATCTTGCATCATTCGTGTATGAGAACGAGATTGCAGATCTCTTTGGGATTCCCTTCACAGGAATTGCAATAGATTACAAGGGGACATTTATCAGGACCAGTATTCCCCACCCGTTTGGAACGCCCCAGATAACGGTTGTGAAAAAGAAACCGGAGGATCAGCATGAGTAAACAGATTATCGTCCCGTTCGGACCCCAGCATCCGGTCCTTCCTGAGCCGATTCACCTAGACCTGGTCCTGGAGGATGAACGGGTTGTTGAGGCAATTCCCTCAATCGGGTATGTCCACCGTGGCCTTGAAAAACTCGTGGAGAAACGTGACTACAAGGATTATGTCTTCATATCCGAGCGGATCTGCGGGATATGCAGTTTCATACACGGGGCCACCTATTGCCAGGGAGTCGAGCAGATTAT
>CAYWHV010000282.1:312-3932 GCA_964458045.1 uncultured Methanospirillum sp. | reverse complement strand
GAAAAACTCATCAGGGAGGCTGATAAGCTCATTCAAGAGAAAAAATTTGATGAGTTTGTACCATTATGATCTGGAGAGTGATTATCTATAAACTAGCCAATAAAATGGATAATTGACCAAATAACATATGAAAACGAAAAAATAGTGGAGTAATGAACATTAGGAGAGGGACAGAGGATATGAGTGATTCCCGACCAGTACTGTCTTCAAATATTATTCATATATCATCAATAATTCTTTTCCCCTCAAGAACTGCAAGATCCTGAATGAACCTTCGTTTTTTTGCATGCTCAGTCTTCAGATGGAGTATGTATTCATCGAATTCAGCAGAATTACCAGTTTTTTGAGAGGCTGCCTTCCCTTTCATAAGAAAACTGACTGCAACCACATATAAACCGGGGATTTTAAGATTGATTAAGGTTTCAGCAAGTTGTTTCCATATCATTATAGCCTTCTCAGGATATTTCTCCACAATCGCATCAGCGATACGATCATCCAGACAGTCTCTCGGACTGTTGATGACCCTCCCGGGATTCGGAGTATACCACTGGAATACCTCCTTTGGATCATTCCCATCGATAGCCATCTCAAGGAGGAGATCCCGTACCGGATGGTTTACCGGTGCATACCTTCTGCCAAATGAAACCCCGGTTTCAGGGAGGAGGCCAGGGATTATACTCCCTTCTTCTGAAGAAGTTGGTGGGATCCCATCCTTCAGAAAGGCATGAATAAACGGTCTGATGGAATCAGTAACTCCTGCTTTTTCTGCTGAAGTCGTCATCTTTTTATACTTGTACAAGGTAGGATCCATCATAAAGACTTCAGAATCCAAGGCGGTGATCATGAGCCAGTCACCCGACTCTTCATACATCTTTCGTAGTTTTACGAAAAACCGGGTTGATTCATACGTACTGAAACGGTTCTTATAAATGGATTTCTTGAGCCATTCAATCGCCTCCATTTTTTTGTTTAACCGTGACAATAATGATATGTATGGAAGATCGCGGTTCTGTTCCTCCGCAAGACGGTGTGCAAATGCAATCGCCTCATCACCTCTTCCCGACCGCTCAAGTGCCATCTCTATCCAGTCTGCATTGTCCAGCAAGTCAGCATCTGAAGAGGACCCGATCGTATTCTTCCCTTTTTTGTCCTTTCCAAGGAGACTGTCAGCTACCTTTGACCATTCAGATTCAGGGTGTGAGCGATTGATAAAACCCCGGATATCATCGGTCAGATCGTACTCATCTTCCCTGATTAACTCAATCGCAGACAAAACCTTCTGATGGACCGGAAGATCCGAGAGTTCGAATGCTTTTGCAACAACCTCCATACAATCCGAAATTTGAGAACTGATTGAACCAGATTCATCATCCATCTCAAGCTGAGCAGCGGCTTTTTCAAGGAGGATCCGACCAAGGTGGATAAGATCAGCATATCGCTTCGCCTCAAGCAAAGCGGAGAAACTCTCATAGATACCGGAGTAATCCGGCATATCCTCTTCATCCATCTCATACCAGTCAGAATAGGAGACCTCCTCTGAGGTTACCAGTTCAATTTCAGCAATTACCGCCGATAGTGATGAATCGGATGAACTCTCCTCAATTCTCTGTCGCCGGTCAAGGTACACCCCAATATCATGCCCCTCAAGCCCGGAAAGGATGATACATATCAGTTCGTCCTTTGAGAGCGACTGTAAATACGCAGTCATGTCTTTCGTTCGGTTATGAATCGGAGTAGGAAGAACAAATTCCTTCGATCCCGAATCAAGAAGCGGAAGATATGTCCGCTCATACTCCTTTTCAGGAGGTTTTGATACAGCAATACCCCGTTTTAACCGCTCAAGATACTCCAGCATCAATGCAACGCCATGTTTACAGTCTGACCTCACTGGACAGGTACATCTCGAGGAGAGACCTTCTGTTACTGATACCACCGTATGATACTCTTTTGTCCCCTCTACCGACCCGCAGATTATATCGTCAGAGATCTGATATACGCTTAATACATGCCCGGATCTCTGATATGATCTCCCTCGTGAAGCGGTCTGTTGTCCCACCCAGGAGTTAAGATCCTGATAGGAGAGATCCCTGAACTGTTTCATACAAAAGAGATCTCCTCTGGAGCATATCAACGGATGGATCAATACGATCAATCCCATTATGTGAGCAGAAGGAGACCATATATGCACACGTAAGGGGCTATGAGTGATCGCAAAACGACCAGCACCAATCCGCCATAAAGAAGAGACCAAATCCGAAACGTCACTTCCAGTCCTTCATGCCCTGATAAACCCGTCAGTTGAAGGGGTGGCGATATATGCCGAGTATATATCTCAGGAACCTGCACCGATCAGGAAAAAAGGCTACGCAAAGGATAAACCTGGCGAATATCCATACTCCCTGGATCATACCGCTCTTAAAACGCTCATAGAGAACTGTTTTGGAGCATATGATGACCTGAAGCCTACCAGATGGATTATCTATCTCCCCGCTGCAGATACGGTTCCTCCTTCCTCTCAATACTCATCAAAAGGGAAACCATCGCCCAAAGAAAAAAAACTCCCCCTTGTTCCGATGTATGTTCCGGTTTTCCTCTGCCCGTATGATGCCTTTTTTCAGATCTGGAAAGCCGCTCAAAATACAGATAAAAAATATATTGCAGGCGATTCCTTCCAGTACATCTCCATTCTGATAGAGAGCACCGTCAGGTTAATCCAGAACGGACGGTTCAAACCATCTTCAGAACGGACCTTTGCCGGGTATCATGCCCTATGGGTACCTGCCCTTTCTCCTCAGGATATGGCATGGGTATCAGATTTTTCAAGCCGGATGCCAATGGTCTGCAGGTACGCTCTCCCCCGGGTCGCAAAAGATCCCTATTTTCCAAAACCGGAGGCCAGAGTAGAGAAACTCATCGTTGAGATGATGCGGGTGATCATCCGTTCTGCCCTTGCCGGATATAAACTGAAAGAAGAGACGGATCCCTTTTATGAACCCACAGAAAATGAGATGCAGTTCATGACTGACCTTATCGGGGTCACCGATCCTGCAAAGGACAAGGGATTTGAGAGAACCTTCTCACGGGCGATGCAGGACTGGCTGACCTTCTCCAGTTCAGGACGGTTTGCTCCCTTTGAGTTCTGCATGATCATCAAAGATCCGCCAGAAGGACAGACGGAACCGTGGGATTTCAGTCTCTCCGTCAGATCAGAGGCAGAACCGTCTCTTCTCATCCCGGCCAGTATTATCTGGGAATTACCTGATCACCAGAGCGGGCTGTTCCCTCAGGCAGCCTATCTCAAACATATCCTCCTTGCCGGTATCGGGCTTTTAACCTCATCATCATCGGCATTATGGCGTCCCCTGTCCGGATCAAAACCCACCGGGGGAAGTATGACCCTGAAAGAGGCTGCAACGTTCTTGGGTTCTGACCTCGCAAGAGCCAGAAGGAAGGGAGTAACGGTGCTCCTGCCAGACTGGTGGACTGATACGACCTATACACCACGGGTTGAAATCCATGCAAGGCGGCGGGATCCTTCCCATACGCAGACACGGATAGGGCTCCATGAACTCCTGTCATTTGATTACCGGATTGCAATCGGTGATGAGTCATTTTCACCG
>CAYWHV010000282.1:0-302 GCA_964458045.1 uncultured Methanospirillum sp. | reverse complement strand
TCCCTTTATCTGGCTGGGGGGCAGATGGATATCCTTTCATCCGGATGCGATACAACATGCCCTGGATTCTTTCAGCAGGCATCAGAGCAAAGGAGGGGATACGACAGGAGATCTGCTCCGGCTCTCCCTGAAAAAAATGGAGGATTCCGAGGTCCCGGTCTCGATTCATGCAAAAGATGACTGGGTTGCTGATCTTCTGGACTTTTTCAGAACCGAAACAAATCAGGCAGTTCCAATCCCGAAGAAATTTAAAGGGAAACTCAGGCCATACCAGGAAGAAGGGTTTTCATTCCTCTGTCAGT
>CAYWHV010000281.1:0-3944 GCA_964458045.1 uncultured Methanospirillum sp. | reverse complement strand
CCGGTCTGAAAGAGGAGAGACTCAGGACGAACATCCTCAATATCAGATGAACTGAGGAGTTCTTCACCAGCAAGAAGATTGTCAAGTTCCGGAAGATTACGGGGTTTTTTATTCAGGAGGGTCACAAGAAATGAAGGAGTCCCTGTCTCGAACCAGTATGGTCTGTAAACTCCTTCATCAAGGTAGAGAAGAATATCAAAGGGATTATATACTGATTCACCGGTCCAGGAATAGCCATTATACCAAGCACTCAGTAACGGAAGAGATGCAGAGGGGATCCTCTCATAAAAAGTTTTCATCAGATCCTTTTCGGTATATCCGCATATTGCCGAGTATCGCATTTCTAGGGTGATATCCTTCAAATTATTGAGTCCTGAAAAAATCCCTGCTTTTGCAAATTTTGACACACCGGTCAGGAAAACAAACCTAAGATGTTCATCGAGAGGTTTTATTGCACTGTAGAAATCTTTGAGCGTTTCACGCATTGCAATGGCGAGGGGGATATTATCAAGGTTATCGAGCATTGGCTTATCATACTCATCTATAAGGATAACAACCTGACTACCAGTAGTATGAACAATATCAGGGACAAGAGAGAGGAGTCTTTCTCCCGGAGTCCCTTCGGTCTTTCTGGTGTGGTACAGTTCTTCCCACGTTGTGATCATCCGGAAAAGCCGCTCTCTGAGCTCTTCAGGTGTTTTCATAATCCCCCCGGCAAAGTCTATCCGAAGGATCGGATAGGCAGTGTGGAAATCCCAGGCTGCTTCCTCTGCTGCAAGATACAATCCCCTGAACAATTCTTCCTTCCCTGAAAATGCACAATCAAGGGTATCGACAAAGAGGCTTTTTCCAAACCGACGTGGGCGGGAAAGAAAATAATATTTCCCTGATGTGAACATTTGTGCGATAAACGGGGTTTTGTCAACGTACAAATAGCCACGGGTTCGGATTTCTTTGAAAGACTGAATGCCGATGGGAAGTTTGCCAGCGTTCATACCTGTAATAGTGTATTGGATACATGAAGATTTCATTGTTTATATGAGATGAACCATGGATGGATGACAACAGATGTATCTGGAGTGATCAAATACGAGCCATATGATGATTCTTATCAGTCTTATTTTGATAAATTATGTAAATAAAGGTTCAAATTTTCGAATTTTAGATTAATCCCTAATATTGTGAGTTTTTCGATATTCTTTTTCCATTTCGGTAAGGAAACCCTGTACTCTAAAATATATGACAAACAGATTTATGATTATCCCTAATGACTTTGATTATTCTTACTAACCGGGTAATATTCCAATTGGTGATGACACTATGACATGGATATTAAGAATGCAGGATTTTCAAAGGATTTCATTCATGAAGTCGTAAAAAGAACAATAAAAAACCGAATAGAAGAATTAAACCAAAAAACATATGAGATACAAAAGAACCTGTATTACTTTGAAAAAAAATATGGCATAGGAACAGAGGAATTTTACCAAACTTTTTTTGTTGGTAATCAGGGAGATGATATGGATTTTTTCGAATGGAGGGCATCCTGGGAGGTGTATAAGGACTTACTAGAAGAAAAATGTGTACTAATTGAGGCAATCTGATGATCGACGATTATCTTGAGTTTATAAAAAACGAATTGCAGTTAATTGTCCAGATGTTAAAAATTTTCGACTCATAAGTGAATGTATTGGTGTCAAAAGTGGGTTTATTAAGTCTTAATACGTAATCATGAAAGAGAATAAAATGTTATCAACTTAAAATATAAATAATCACTCAGAAAGAAGATTTGATGCATGAGAATGTACAATGATGCCAAGCATGAAAGATAGATGCGATAAACCAGAAAACAGGAATACAAAGAATGTACCTTTGTTCCCACCTGAACTTCTGGAGAGTATGATTCAGACTGAGATATGTGATTGTAATGAGGCACGTCGAATATTGAATGCAAAGGTCAAAGGCAATTTTTCCGATATTATTCGTGAAATACGTGATGAATAACGAACATCATCCGAAGCTGCCCCAGATAATCTTGCAATCTAAAATACGGCCGTGCAGTTGATAAAAGTAAGGGCATGCCATAGAATTAAATGATAATTATACCGATTTGCCCTTTGTTAATTATATATATCTAAAAATATATTCTCACAGACAGGTTATATCGCAGTTTTTTATTTTACCCACCATATAGATCATCTGATAACAGGTGGCCGTACCGTGCTTTGGTGAGCGTTAGGTGGCATGCATTCCACGGGATTTTTGACGAAAGAGATGGTTTAAGGACTTATTTTTATGAGAGTAGAAAAATATCGCCAATATGACCTTATTTCTCTGATCGATGTATAAGAAAAAAGTAAATACGGCTAAATTTGCCTCTATTTTTAAGTGACTTTATAAGAACGGTAGATCTACGGATGGGTAGTATCGAAGGGTCAATTCATGACATACCATATTCGAAGACCCGAATCAGATTTATCACAATGGTCAGCATTATTTAAGAAAAGAACTATCTCAAATGTGATAATGAAACCGAAAGACACTATTACTGATGCGGTCCTGAACCTCATACCTCACCTCCTTCGTCTGCCATCAAGTCAGATATGGTATGATTACGATGAAGAGGCTGACGTGTTGTATATCAGTTTTCGAAAACCGCAGCATGCTGATCAAAGTGAGATGGAAGATAATGTCATTACTCATTATGCCGTTGACACACATCAGGATGCTGGAATGGAAATACGGAATTACCTATGAAGAATTTGATACGAAAACTAAAACACAGGGACCCCGATATAAAGAGGAGGACGACTGGATTGACTGGGGTGATTTGATTGATCTGGTTCAGGGTCTTTTAAAAATCCGGGGAGATGTAAATCTCATAAACAAAGATCTACAATCGTACTGATTCAGAATTATTCTTTCAGCAAATCATTGAATTCTTCGACAGAAAGGCCTGAATCTTTGATAAGATCACGCTGTGTCCCTTTTGCAATCGTTGAATGATTTGGGACAACCAAAAAATCTTCACCCCTAGACAACATAATATGGCTGCCTTTTTGTCTTATAACCTGGAATCCAATTTTTTTGAAGACTTTAACCATCTCGACTCCGGAAACCGGTAGAAGTCTATGTTTCATACTGCAATTGTAACGAGAGATAATCCAGACTGAGAATCAGTTAATGTCATAGCCTTTTCATGTGCTACTTCGAGGTACAATTCAATTGCCTCTTTCATATTTTCAATGGCTTCCTCTTTGGAAGAACCCTGAGAATGGCATCCTTTAAGGGCAGGACAATGGACAGACCAGTAACCATCCTCTTCTTTTTCAAGGATGATATCGAACATCATATATCTCAATACTATGTTTATATAATATTTAGAAGTATATCAAAAAAGGGGACCTCAATACAGTCATTGCTAAAAAAGGCCCTCCAATTATGTTATCGCGGCAATATACTCACCTTTTATGGAATTCAAATGATATAATTCTTATTTTGACAGATCGCCAATAAAGAATATACTGGTCACCAGAACTAAGCATTCATTCATTCATTCATTAAATTTCCGGGTGTATTCCCACCGGAGAGGAGAGATCTGTTTATTTGTTCCTATAAGGAAACTGAGGGATACATCTGCTGAACTTATCAGAGTGAATAAAAACATTATATCCAGATCAGAGTCCTTTATAGAGCATCCAGAGAAACATACAGTATTAGTATTGAGCGGCTGATATGCATGGCAGTTAATGATGAGCCACCATCAAGTGAAATTATGAAAGAGATAGAGGCAGGAAGAGTCAGAAATCCCCAGGCCATAACTTCAGAAGGAATGAGTCTATCAGAAATTCTGTCTCATTATGTACCAAATGTGGATCTTGCCATGAGTTTTTAAAAAAAATTCAGAAGAGATGCGTTCCAGCACTATGCGTGAGGTTTTACCC
>CAYWHV010000280.1:0-3950 GCA_964458045.1 uncultured Methanospirillum sp. | reverse complement strand
CCTGGTCAAGAATAATAATTCTGGACCGTTTCTTCCCTTCTGAACTGGTGGTGATATGCATCATCTGTTTCAGATCAACAATCGTGGTAATCATACCGCGAAGGTCCATAATTCCGGTGATATATGCGGGTGCATTGGGAAGTGGCGTTATTTCTGTCGGTGTTATCACTTCCCTGGTGTGAAAGAGGTCGACGGCAAAGTTTTCATGACCAAGGACAAACTCAACAAACTGGTGGGTTTCTCCATCCCTGGTCCGCATTATGGCAGGCGTGGTGCGGGTGGTTTCAGGCATAACCGCTCCGTCGCCCTCTGCATCCATTGTGTAGGTCATCTTCTGCTCCAAAAACTGGTGAGTGGATCTCACCCGTTCAGCCGGTCCATGGAACCGTTAATTCTCGTTGCAATGACCGAAAGTTCTGATATCACGGTTGAAATCTGGTTTAATGCGGCAGATGCTTCTTCAGATGCTGCAGAGGAACCGATTGCCTCCTGGGCGGTTAATTCGGACAGGTTCTTCACTTCGGAGATGCTTGCGGTGATCTCTTCAACCGCTGCTGCACCCTCCTCTGAAAGGCTTGCCACTTCAACCATGTTCTGTGAGATATCCTCCACCTGGTCAGCGATGGTATGGAAGAACTGAATGGTCTCAGTTATCGCATCAGATCCCTTTGATACCTCGGATGTTGCCTGGTCCATTGCTTTTGCCGCACGTTCAGACTGCTGCTGGAGCGATGCAATGATCTGACCGATATTCTCGGCTGAACCCTGTGACTCCTGGGCAAGGGTCTTGACCTCGTTTGCAACAACCGCAAATCCCATTCCGGCATCTCCTGCCCGTGCAGCCTCTATTGCGGCGTTCAGGGCAAGAAGATTCGTCTGATCTGCGATATCCCCGATGATATCAACGATCTTTCCAATCTCGTTCATCTGAGAACGAATCTCAACGATGATAGAGCCGACATCATTGACCGAGTCATTGATTGCTGTGATTCCTTTTTCTGCAACTCCTGCCTGGGTAACTCCGTTTGTTGAGAGAGTATTCGCTTCCTGGGAGAGTCTGCTTACTGCATCCACTTTTGTAGCGATGGTTGCGACGGATGATGAGAGATCCTCCATGGCATTGAGCACCTGTTCGACGGATTTGACACTACTTTCAGCGTTGGTGCTTACCAGGCCTGAGCTCTGGGCCAGGGTGGCTGCTCCGGCGGTGACTTCTTCAACACTGGCTGCTGCTTCCTCGGATGATGCGGTCAGGGCACCAACCTGATCAGATACTTCCCGGATGACCAGCGATAATTCTCTGCCGACGGTGTTGAGACCTTCTTTGAGCGCAATGAGATCTCCTTTCACCTCGACCGATTCATCAAACCTGGATCCGAATTTGGCATGGGCAAAGAGGTCAGCAACCCGGAGTGCCTCATTGAGCGGGACGGTGATAGCCTGAAGCATGTTGTTGATTCCTTCGATAATCTCCCGGTATGAACCAACAAACTGTTCCGGTTTACCCCTGGTCTTCAGGTTGCCTTCCTGTGCATCAGCAATAAGACCATTTACCTCCCCGACGACTGAATCGATGGTGGTTATCATGGTGTTTACGGCAGGGGCAATCTCATCTCGGTCATCTGCTGCGGGGATGAGTGAGATGTTCTTCTCACCTTTTGCGACCTTCTGAAGGGTTCCGATGAGGTATTTCTGCAGTTTATCAGCATAATTGTCCATCGTGGATGCCATGACACCCAGTTCATCAGTTTGATCCAGGGAGAGCCGCATTCCAAAGTGTCCCTTGGATAGTTCCTCAAGCATCTCGACAACCCGGCTTAACGGGCCGGTGATGCTTCTCGTAAGGATGACCGCAAATCCAATGAGGATGATGACGATTATTGCAGCAATCAGCACAATAGACATAAATGCGTTTGCAGCAGCCACATCACTGTTCTTTTTGGCGGTTTCTGCAAGTTCAACAATGAAGCTCTGGTATTCTTCAATGGTGGCGGTGACTGCTTCAAGTCGTGGAAGAGTTTCCTTATCACGGAAGTCACGGGCTTCATCTATCTTCCCTGCATTGACAAGATCTACAAGTCCTTGCACCGAGGTTGTGTAATCAACCCATTCTTTCTCAATTTTTACAATGGTTTCCTTTCCTACGTCCGTCCTGACCATTATTTTTTCCAGGGAATCCAGAACATCGGTATTCTGTTGTTCCATGGTCTTTTCCCAGTTTGCACGATATTCTGCATTTCTGGCAGCCATGTGATTAATTACAGTCCGGCTGTACAGGATAGTATTGGCCTCAAGTTCATCGATGTACATGATGTTCTTGAGATTATACTCGTACATATCGTCCAGAGTGCTTGTTGTCTGGTTCAGGTTTGATATCCCGATATATCCGACGATACACAGGCCTGCGAGGGCTATAATGGTAAATATTACCATTTTTTTAGCCATTGATAGATTATTTAAGAGTTTCATGATTTTCCTGCTCTCCTGGCATTTCAACATCTATACTGAAAGAGGGTAGGAAATGGCAGTCTACCTGGGCTGCATAGAAGACATATTCCTACCACCATACCGTGTAGGTATATCTGCTGGTGGTATAGGTGAGCATATGATCGACATCTATTTAAGAATTATTTAATTGATGTCCAATAGGTCATGGTATATACAAATTAACTAAAATATCAGCATTGGGGATTCTTTTACACAAAGGTTTATCTGATTTAGTCAGACCTGACAAGATAATTTGATGAAAAATGGTGGAGAATGAACAAAGATGTTCATCACTCTTTATTTGCAATCTCAATGATTGGAGAGTCAGCACTGTTCTTTTGAACCGAAGCAATGCCTTTTTTACAGGACAATTCAGAGGCATATGCCTGGCTTTGTCCGATAACCTCCCCGTTCGCTGCCTTTAATGAGAATCTGAACTTCCCATTCTTATCCTTGTGAACATCAAATCTGGCATCATTCCCGGCATTCTTTCTCACAGACTCAATTCCATTCGTGCAGCCTGCTTTTGATTTGTACCCCTCCCCGGTAAGGATAATCTGGTTATTTCCTGCTTTTAATCTGAAACGAAATTCACCGGCTTTATCTTTGTAAACTTCAAATTTTCCTGCCATAACATCATCCAGAGTGTGCAGGTTTCCTTATATGTCCTGCATAATTTCCTGTTTCACATCATCAGGGCCGGAATTTCCCTGTATTGGCATGAGGAACTGACCTGCAATTTTTTCCCATCATGACCACAGTCAGATCGGAGAGTACCGGTCCTTCTGATGATGGGATTGATGTCCGATTCTGCTCCCCTGGCTTTCAGGTTCTCTTCATTCCACCCAAACTGTCGCCAATAATGTCAGGAAGTCCTTTTTTCCGTTCCCTCATAGGTAACTTTTCCTCAGAAGCCATAATTATTTCTCTCCATGATTTTCTGATTCGATTTTCACTAGGAAAACTGCACCGATATAAAAATTGTGTGAAACGGTTTTGAAATAAAAAAAAGGTTTTATTTATGCTTCTATGGATCTGATTATCAGAACCTCCTATGCTGTTGATTCCCGGTTCAATGATCACCGGTGAAAATTATTCCGAAAAAAGGGTTATTTTCTGGCGTGGATCCATGGTACCTGATAACCTGATATACATGCAAACGGGGGCTTTTCATGGCCCGGGGCCGTACAATTTAAATGGTGCCAAAAGGAATGGTATACTATGGATCTGACAGTAACTTCAGTACTGATGTTTCTTGTTGCCCTGATTGTTTCAGCGGTTATCATTTACGTCATTACAAAGGTTTTCGGCGAGACTGAAGACATTAAAACCGCGTTCATTGCGGCAATTATTGGTACTGTTATCTACACCCTCATCTACTATTTCATCGGTCAGGGCCTGATTGCTGCCTTCATCGCCGGTATTGTGTGGCTTATTGCATTACAGAAATTATACACAATCGG
>CAYWHV010000279.1:0-3961 GCA_964458045.1 uncultured Methanospirillum sp. | reverse complement strand
TCTGTGCGATGGCAGACCTGGGTATTTCATCCGGTCAGAGAACAGGGCATCCTGACCGAACTTCACGGATATGGCAGAGATATCACCGATGAGCGGGAAAGAGAGAATCTCTACCTGCGACTGCAAAAAGAGTTCAATCTGGATGTCCAGGAGAAAACTTCTGAACTTCGTGAGATAACGGCACAACTGAGAAAGGAGATTGACGAGCGAAAGTCACTTGAACTGGCATTGAAAAGAAGTGAAGAAAAATACCGGAACCTGACAGAGATTACCACAGATATCATCTGGGAAACTGACCTTTTTGGAACAATCATATATATCAATCCTAAAGCAACGTCCATTCTGGGATACTCATCAGAAGAATTGACCGGAAAAAAGATCTGGGATAAAATAAATCCAGATTACAAAAAAACCCTCGAGAACTATTTTTCAAAGTTGAAATACTCCTCCTTTGAACAGATTGGATTTCCCATGATCCGGTCCGATGGCTCAGAAGTCTGGATTGAGTTATCCGGCATACCCCTGGTCAATGAGGACCACCAGTTCTCCGGGTATCGTGGTATTGGCCGTGACATTACCAAATCAAAATTAATCGAAGAGCATAATCAAAGACTTCGTGCCATTATAGAAAATACTCCGGATATTGTCAGGATTTCAGATATTCATGGAGATCTTCTGTATATGAATAAGGCCGGAAGGAAGATTTTGAAAATACCTGTAAAAGATGATATTACCAGGTATAATAATGCCAGTTTCATGAGTCCTGAAGACTGGTCAAAAATTCTTGAAGGTCGGAGTGTTGCGATCAGAGATGGCATCTGGCAGGGTCTTACCAGGCTGATAGCAACCGACGGAACCACCATCCCGGTATCACAGGTGATCATCACCCATAAGAAAGGCAATGATGAGGAGATGCTCTTCTCTACCGTGGCACGGGATATTTCAGACATAACCAGATTTAGAGATGAACTCGAAGATGCCAGCACTTATAGCAGAAATCTTATTGAAGTAAACCTTGATCCACTTGTTACCATAGGTCCTGACGGAAAAATTCAGGATGTCAATCATGCAACTGAGAAGGTCACCGGTTTTTCACGGGAGAAACTAATCGGAACAGATTTCTGCTCGTACTTTTCAGACCCGGAAAAAGCAAGAGAAGGGTACGAACAGGTTTTCTTACAGGGGTATGTGCGGGATTACCCACTTGAAATTATTCATAAAGATGGCAAGAGAACCCCGGTTCTATACAATGCTTCAGTATATAAAAATAAAGACGGGGAAATCCAGGGTGTTTTCGCAGCGGCACGCGACATTACTGTCCTGCGGCAAAGTGAATCCAGACTTGCACAATCGCGTGATTATTACCTGAAGATCCTTGATGAATTCCCTAACCCAATCTGGAGATCAGGAACAGATACAAAGTGCAATTATTTCAACAAAGCATGGTTGAAATTTACGGGGAGGACCCTGGAAGAGGAATGTGATGACGGATGGGCAACCGGAGTTCACCCTGATGATCTGCAGCGATGCATTGATTTGTACCTCTCTTCCTTTGAAAAGCGATCTCCATTTTACATTGTATACCGACTGCGTCATCATGACGGAACATATCACCGGATTGCCGACTATGGTGCCCCCATCTATGATCTGAAAGGAGAATTCACCGGATATATCGGATCATGTTATGACCTGGACAATAAGGAGGAACCATGATCCGGGTCCTGTATGTTGATGATGATCCCCTGCTTCTTGATGCAGGACGGCTGTATATCCAGAAACTGATTGATTTTACGGTTGATGTTGCCGAATCCGCAACAGATGCACTCATCAGGCTTGGTCAGATCTCTTATGATGCGATTATTTCTGATTATCAGATGCCGGTAATGGATGGTCTCTCATTTTTAAGGCATCTCCGGGAAAGCAGAAATAACATCCCATTCATCCTCTTTACCGGGAAGGGAAGAGAAGAGGTAGTCATTGAAGCACTGAATAATGGTGCTGATTATTACCTGCAGAAAGGAGGACAGCCAAGGGCACAGTTCACTGAGCTGATCCACAAGGTCAGACTTGCCATCGAGAAACGCCAGTCTGAAAAGCAGCTACGGCGGTCACACCAGCAGATAAAAGACATAATTAACCATCTCCCGGATCCAACCTTTGCCATTAACCTGAACGGTGAAGTAATAGCCTGGAACCGTGCCCAGGCTGCCCTTACCGGACTTTCGGGAGATGAGATAATCGGGAAGGGAGACGGGATATATGCACGAGCCCTGTACGGGGACAACCGTCCGATGCTGGTGGATGCAATCCTCAATGAAAGGATTCTGGTTTCAGAGTATTACCGGGAGATAACCAGGGATGCAGATACCATTACCGCAGAGACCTCATGGGTCAGGTCACCGCATAAAAACCGTATCCTCTGGGGGAAGGCAAGTCCGCTCTATGATGAAAACGGGACCATTACCGGTGCAATCGAAACAGTCCGGGATATTACGGCAATAAAAAAGACAGAACTTGAACTCTTAAATTCCAATCAGAAATTGTCGGATATCATTGACTTTCTCCCGGATGCAACATTCGCCATTGACAAGAAAGGTGTTGTCATCGCCTGGAACCATGCCATCGAGGAGATGACAGGGGTTTTGAAACACGATATCATCGGGAAAGGGGATTATCTATATGCCGTCCCGTTTTATGGTGAAAGAAGACCGATACTCATTGATTTTCTGTATAAGAACTGGGAGGAGATCAGGGATTCATATGATTACGTTCATGAGAAGAGTGGTCATATCATTGCTGAACTGTTCAACCAGAAGATGTACAGCGGCCAGGGCGCTTACCTGTGGGGGATTACTGCCCCGCTTATGGATGCGAATGGAGATGTCATCGGAGCAATTCAGTCCATACGTGACATTACTGAGCGCAAAAAGATTGAAGGAGAGATCTTAAAACGAAATGAAGAGCTCGCCGCTGCCTATGAAGAACTGACCGGAAGTTTTGAAGAGATAACGGCCAGCATGGAAGAGATCAGGGCACAGAGAGATCAGACCGAGCGAAGTGAAACACGGTTTCAAAGTCTTATCGAACATGTCCCGGATGGGATCATCATACTCCAGGATGAACACATCAGGTATGCAAATCCTGCTGCTCGTGAAATTCTCCGGTATACCCTTGAGGGAAAACTCATCGGCAAACACATTTCTGATATGGTAGACCCTTCCTCATTCCCAATCTTCTCTTTTCAGTTGTCCAGTTCTGAAAACCTTCAGAGTTCGTACATCGAAGAATATTTTATCCGATCTGACGGGAGAACGATTCCCGTGGAGGTAACCTCTTTTCCCTGCCCTGACCTGGAGGAAGGGAAAAGATTCGTTATCTTCAGGGACATATCAGAGCAAAAACGATCGATAGATGCAATAAGACTGGCTCATAAAAAAATGCAGCTGTTATCCGGGATAACCAGGCATGACATCAGGAATCATATCTGCAGCATTGGAGCCTATCTTGATTTACTGACACCTGATACCCCAAAGGAAGAATTCCTGCCTCTGAAAGAGAAGTTGAATGCAGGGGTTTTCATGATTGAGTCAGATATTGAATTCTCCAAAGATTATGAGCAGCTTGGAAGTAATATCCCGGGCTGGTTCTCCTTAAAAGAACTTTTTACCGCTGCATTTTCGAACCAGGAACGACAGGGCCCGTCCTGGTCATATACAGAAACGGATGCGGAGATCTATGCTGATCCCTTGGTTGCCAAAGTAATCCCGAATTTAATTGACAATTCAATCAGGCATGGAGACCGGGTTACCCATATTTTTATTCACGTTGAATCATCACAGGATAATCTGAATATCATATACCAGGATAACGGGTGCGGAATTTTGGATGATGTGAAAGAGCATATTTTCCAGATAGGGTTTGGTTCACATACCGGTTTTGGATTGTTCCTTATCAGGGAGAT
>CAYWHV010000278.1:0-3967 GCA_964458045.1 uncultured Methanospirillum sp. | reverse complement strand
ATTCCACAAAAATGGATTTTTAGGGTCAATTTCAATTCCTTTCTCACAAATTTTTATTGTATCATTAGGATTTCCAAGAAATAAATGGGCCAATCCATTAAAGTGATAACCCATTGCCCATTCAGGGTTTTGTTCGATTGCATTTTCCGATTGAGTTTTCAGCATCTCATCTTCATCAAGATTTAATAATGCCAGAAAATATCCTTCCAATGCTTCGAGGTTGGATGGATCCTGTGTAATTACATGGGAAAAGGCGTTTTCAGCCTCCTGATAATTCTTTGATTTCAATTGAGATTTCCCTATGTTAATCCACCCTTCTGTGTCCATAGGATTCTCTTTTACTGCTTCTTCTTTCTCTTCGAGAAATCCTGGGGTGTCCGGTACATCGGCAATAAATGCTTCTAGTTCAATATTCAGAATTTCTCCTGAAAAGAGACCTTTGTTCTTTCCCGCTTCAATTGGTGAGATACAAAGACCAATAATACAGAGAATAAGGATGAGGAAAATTGTAAACCGCATTTAAAAAAAGATGATTCAATACTATTTAAGAAGTTTGGAGAATTGATAAGGTCATATCTATGATACCTAATTCCATAAAAACCTAATAATCCCATTGAAAAGGATATAGAAATTTGTATATCCGGATTAAAGAAGAAATTTTGTTTTTTGTTATTCGTGTCAGGAAGACAAAAAAATAAAAACGTGAGGAGCTCTCCAAGGAAATAAAAGGTGATCGAGGTTATTGTCCGGGGGTTAGATATTTGGTCGCGATGGAGATTAAGTCTTATCCGGAAATATTTAGAAAGAATTCTCCTCTCTATGTATAATTCCTGTGAGCCGGGGCTCCTTATGATAGAGAAGATCCAAATTACCTGGAAAAAATCTCTCCATTTGACATTTAAAGGGTTAAGTGGAATCTAACTTTACTATTTTATCATTTCAGTTTTATTACCCAGACATCTGATCCACCATGTCTATCTGTCGCATCTCCGTCATTGGACCAATTATCTCCGACCAGGATTAATCCACCATCAGGTATTGAGACTATTGCATTCCCAATCTCCCCTGATTTGGACCCTCCGAGGCATCTCTGCCATATGAGAGTGCCTGAACAATCAAGTTTTACCAGCCATGCATCCGAACTACCATGATTTCCCTTTACATCTCCATTTTCAGACCAGGTATCTCCAGTCAGAATATGTTCTCCATCAGTGGTCTCTATGATTGAATACCCCTTATCACTATCATTTCCCCCAAAACATCTCTGCCAGATTATGTTTCCAGAACTATCCAGTTTTACCACCCACACGTCCTCTTTCCCATGATTTCCTTCTACATCTCCATCGTTAGAGGAGGTCCAACCAGTCAGAATATAACCTCCGTCTGAGGTCGCTGTGATAGAATTTCCAATATCAACTTCGCTTCCTCCGAGACATTTCTGCCAGAGTATGTGTCCGAGGTTGTCCAGTTTAACTACCCATATATCCCTAGCACCATGGTTTCCTTTCACATCTCCATTTCTGGACTTTGTCTGACCAATCAATATATATCCTCCATCAATGGTCTGTGTAATTGATTGGCCCTTATCTATATCATTCCCTCCAAGAGATTTCTGCCACACAATGATGCCTGAATTATCCAATTTCACTACCCAGACATCCTCTTCTCCATTGTTCTTTTTCACATCTCCATCTCTTGAAACTGTGCTTCCAGTTAGAATGAACCCTCCGTCATTTGTGGGTGTGATAAAATTACCATAATCATTTCCACTCCCTCCGAGACATTTCTGCCAGAGAATATTTCCAGCCTTCCCCAGTTTTACCACCCATACATCAAAGCTACTAGGGTAACCAATATGGTTCCCTTTCACATCCCCATCGTTGGATCTGGTACTACCGGTCAGTATATATCCCCCATCACTGGCCAGTATGATTGAATTACCCTCATCATAATCACTTCCTCCCAGGCATTTTTGCCACAATATGGTCCCGAGGTTGTCCAGTTTGACTAACAATAGATCCCTGCCACCATGGTATCCGGTAACGTCCCCATCGCTGGATAACGTATCTCCTGTAAGAATATACTCCCCATCACCGGTCTGAACGATGGACATTCCATGATCATGTTCACTTCCCCCGATGGAATTCTGCCACACGATATCCGGTGGCTGGGAACCCTTCGAACCACCTGGTGTCTGATATTCCTGTGATGGCATAGGTATCGGATCCATTGGTTCAGGGGGTACTATTGAAGTCGGAACTGGGGATGAATGAGGAGTGAATATTGGTTCAGTCGTGATTATTGCCGTAGGAACCTCTGATGGTTGGATAGGTGGCAGAGGAACTTCAGTTGGTATAATTGTTACCACTGGCTTTGATGGTGTTAAGGATAATGCATCATCAAAGATATCTCCTAGCCCCAAATTTCCCTGCTTTTGTTCCTCAATTGCAATTGCCCTGTTCTCATACGCCTGGGTAAATGAAGGATCCAATTCATATGCTTTATCAAAAGCATCTACCGCATCGTCATACATACCAAGGTAGTTGAAGGCTACACCCATGTTGTTCCAAGCTTTGGCATATGTGGGTTCTGCTTTAACTACCTGTTCAAATGCAGAAACGGCTTCGGTATACCGTTTCAGACTGACCAGTGCAAGACCCTTGTAATACAAAGCCATATAATAATCAGGGTCTATTTCGAGTGCTTTATCAAAGGCAGAAAGCGCCTCTTCAGGTTTATCAAGCCCGCTATATGCAATCCCCTGATATTTCCAAATAGCTCCATAATCCGGATTTTTTTGCGCTGCTTCCTCTGAAGCTGCAAGTAATTTATGAAAATCCCCTCCTCCCCGGATGGCGAGAAGGTATCCTTCCCACCCGATATCGTTATCAGGTTCCTGTTTTGTGACCCTTGAAAAAGATTCTTCAGCCCCAGCCCAGTTGCCACTTTTCAGCTGACTCTTACCAATCTCAATCCATTCTCCGATATCCTGCAGGTTTGTTTTTTCAGGTGCCTCCTGGTCTGCATATGATGGGGTGTCTGCTGTACTATCAGTGAAAGCATCAAGATCTGCCTGCAGAATATCCCCCGAAAAGAGGCCCTTGTTTTTTTCTGCATAAACAGGGGTTAAACAGAGGAGAAGGATAATAATGAGAGAGAGGATGAATTTCATAAAGCGTTAGAAATTGTGAGATAACAAAATATTTTACCGTATCGATTTAGTATTTACGTTTTTATTCATGAATGAGTGTCAGAACGAATCAAAAAATAGAGACAATTATTTATTTGTTTTTTCTTTTCGTGAAAACCATTAAGGGAATGATAATCTTTACAAAAAATTTGATATGGTATCGGATGAATTTATTCAAACGATGATGTATTTAATAATTCATCGTCACATGGGACTTGAATATCATTGAAATCCTGATAAATACTCTTTCTGGTCACATCATACACATCAAATATTATCGTATATGAATAACCACAAGGTAACATCCCATACCCTAATTTAATAGAATCAGACCATTCGATAGATCCATATTCTTCAACAAGTTCCGAACCAGAACCTTTCAACCGATGAGTTGCCCACATGGTAAGATTATCTCCGTTTTGCATTTTCCATGAAGAACGTTCGAAAATTGGAGTTGCTTTTCCAGTGACAGTATATGGAGTTATGTAATAGGAAACATCACCGGTATGAGGTTCGTAATAAAAATCAAACCGTAATGATTTCGTTACACCATCTCTCGTGACTGTTCCATATGCTTCGTATCGTTCACGACCGGTTGGAGTAGATCCCATAAATTTTACAGGTACTTCTAAAGTAGTCCCTGAATTACTATCTTTCCATTGCAGACCCCAGCCACCCCATTTCGGAAATGGATAATGCCCTGGTTTATCTGGATAAGCTGGTTCAGTTCCGAGAATTACCATCGATTCATTTCGATTCTGGATAAATGTTAATTCA
>CAYWHV010000277.1:0-3973 GCA_964458045.1 uncultured Methanospirillum sp. | reverse complement strand
GAAAGGTACCCAGTCAAAAGATACTATGGCGGGTGTGAGTTCCATGACATGGCAGAAAATCTGGCTCGCGACAGGGTTTGTTCCCTGTTTGGTGCAGAGCACGCTAATGTTCAGCCACATTCCGGAAGTCAGGCAAATATGGCAGTGTACTTCGCTGTCCTCAAACCTGGTGACAAGATCCTTTCCATGAACCTCACACAGGGTGGCCACCTCTCCCATGGATCCCCGGTAAACTTTTCAGGTATCATCTATGAATCACACCAATACGGGGTTGATTTAAAGTCTGAGCGTATGGATTATGGCGTTATTGCCGAGATGGCACGAAAGATCAAGCCAAAGATTATTGTGTGTGGTGCCAGTGCCTATCCAAGAGAGATTGATTTTAAAGCCTTTGCTGAAATCTCTGAAGAGGTCGGAGCATACTGTCTTGCAGACATTGCACACATCGCAGGTCTGTGTGCAACCGGTATCCATCCAACATCAGTTGGTCTGACAACCTTCACTACTTCAACCACGCATAAAACACTTCGTGGTCCCCGTGGTGGATTCATCCTCTGCGACAAGGAGTTTGCAGCACCGATTGATAAGGCGGTTTTCCCCGGCATGCAGGGCGGACCACTGATGCATATCATATCAGCAAAAGCCGTCTGTTTCAAGGAAGCATCCAAAAAAGGGTTCAAAAAATATTCAGAACAGGTTGTGAAGAACGCACAGACAATGGCTGAAATCTTATCGGCGAACAATGTCAGACTTGTTTCTGGTGGAACCGATAACCATCTCTGTCTCCTTGACCTGACAAACTTTGGTATCACCGGTCTTGAGGCAGAACAGGCACTTGGAAATGCCGGAATTACTGTCAACAAGAATACCATTCCGAATGAAACCAAGAGTCCCTTTGTCACCAGCGGTCTTCGTGTCGGAACTCCTGCGGTTACCAGCCGGGGCATGAAAGAGGGAGAAATGAAGCAGATCGGTGAGTGGATTGCAGCGATCATCCGTGACAGCAAGAACACGGGACTTCAGGATAAAATCAGGGAAGAGGTCAAATCTCTTGCCAGCCAATATCCTCTCTACCCTGATCTGACATGATATTAGATGGTAAAGGACTTGCAGCACGAAGACTCGAACTGCTGAAAGAAGATATTATTGAGGGAGGCCTCTCCCCAACTCTTGCTACGGTTATCGTGGGGGATGACCCTGCTTCGCATATGTATGTCCGGATGAAACACCGGGCATGTGAGCAGGTTGGTATATCTTCAGTAAACATCTCCCTGCCGGAGGACACAACCACCCGGACAATCCTTGATAGGATCCGGCAGTTGAATGAGGATTCGGATATTAATGGAATACTGGTCCAGCTTCCCCTGCCGAAATCTATCGATACCGAAGCGGTTCTCGCGGCCATTCTCCCTGAAAAGGATGTCGACGGATTCCACCCCCTGAACATGGGACGCCTGGTTACCGGACTTCCCGGTCCACGGCCCTGCACACCAAAAGGGATTATGACCCTTCTTCAAGAATACAACATTTCACCAGCAGGGAAGCGGGCTGTTGTCGTAGGAAGAAGTGTTGATGTCGGACGTCCCATTGCCCTGCTCCTTCTCCATGCTGATGCGACCGTGACCATGTGTCACAGCAAAACAGAGAACCTGAAGGAAATTACGAAGCAGGCTGACATACTGGTAAGTGCTGCAGGAAAAGCAGGCATCATAACCGCAGACATGGTCAAACCCGGAGCAACGGTGATTGATGTCGGGACAAACCAGGTAAACGGAAAACTCTGTGGTGATGTTGCATTTGACGAGGTCGCAAAGATCGCGGGGGCAATTACCCCAGTCCCAGGCGGTGTGGGGCCAATGACCATCGCATCACTTATGGAAAACACCGCTGATATCGCAAGGAATCGATGCGGACCTTTCATGTAAAGGGCATTCACATCGGCAGGCCATGCCCTGTTCTGATGGGTGTTCTGAACATTAGTCCCGAATCTTTTTATCCAGGTTCTTTTGTGCCAATTTCAGCCCTGCATGAGACTGCCAGCCAGATGATTACTGCCGGGGCTGATATTCTGGACATTGGTGCACGAAGTACAGCACCGGGAAGCCCTCCTATTTCAGTTTCAGAAGAGATATCGCGAATAAAAGAGTCTCTGAGTGAACTGAATGGCGAGGACTATGTCATCAGCATTGACACCATGCACCCCGAAGTGCTCAATGCAGCTCTTCATTTTGATATCAGTCTTGCAAATGATATCTCCGGACTTCAAAACCCTGAACTCGCACAACTCATCGCAGATACGGGGCTTCCGGCAGTGCTCATGGCATCAGGAAAAGCACCAGGAGATTCCCGCTCTCTTCAGGATACCCATACCGCCATCAGAAATGTTCTGAGACGGGCACAGAATTTGGGAATAGAGGAGATTATTCTTGATCCCGGCATCGGCAAATGGGTTCCTGAACGAACAGCGGAAGATGACTGGGAACTCTGCAGGCATTTTCATGAATTATCTGCATATGACCTGCCACTTCTTGCCGCTGTCTCAAGAAAGTCCTTCATCGGTGAATTAACCGGCCAGCCACCAACCGGAAGACTTGCCGGAACGCTTGCCGTGACCACCAGATTACTCGAGAACGGGGCATCAGTTATTCGTGCCCATGACATCCCGGAGACCAGGGATGTCATTAAAAGTGCAATGCACCTGATGAGGAATGGATGAAACAATTTCAGATCTACGGACTTCAGACCGGACTCATAAAACCAGAGGATTCCCTGCTGGAACATTTAACCACTGCCCTTGATAATCAGGGACTCATCCTTTTGGATCATGACATCATCGTCCTTGCAGAGTCAGCAGTTGCAACAGCGCAAGGAAGGATTGCCGCACTTCAATCAATCCAGCCATCAGAAGAGGCATTCCAGGTGGCGCAACAGTATGAAATCGAGCCGGCTCTGGCTGAAGTGGTGATTCAGGAATCTGATGCTATTGTCGGGGGGATACCCGGATTTCTGTTATCGATAAAATCAGGCCATCTGCTACCGAATGCAGGCGTAGACGGATCAAATGCACCTGACGGGTATGTCACGCTCCTGCCCGCTGACCCTGATGCACTGGCACATGATCTCCGGAAAATTATTTTTGAAAAGACCGGCTGCATAGTTGCAGTTCTTATTATCGACAGCAGAACTCATCCCATGCGGTACGGGTGCGGAGGGGTTGCCATCGCCTGCTCAGGTATTCCTGCGGTAATTGATGAACGGGGAAGAAAAGATCTCTTTGGCCGGGAACTCAAGGTCACCAGACGGGCTGTCGCAGATAACATTGCCTCTGCAGCCGAGCTGGTGATGGGTGAGTCTGATGAACAAATCCCGGCAGTCCTCGTGCGGGGCCTTGACATCGAATTTGGGGAGTTCGAAGGCATCGAGCTTATCGCACCAGATGAATGCCTCTTTATTGGAAGCCTGAAAAAGGCATATATTACTCCTCCCTGACTGTTTTTTTCAGTTCATACAGGAGGATCATAATACCGGTGAGAATCACAATAACCGGCCAGAACGGGAAAGAAAGATTCCACCATCCCATATCATTTCCAAGCCATACAAGCCCCCAGCAAAGGATAAATATGCCAAGTACAACGACCCCGATACTCATTCTGTCTAAATAATTCATTCGTGTAATAATTCCATCGGAAAAATCAGAAAGCGGTACATATTACAACCCGAACGGCATATCCCAGGTATGACTACAGGCATTACATTTGCACTTTGCAATCATACTTCCGGACTCCGTCGTGACCAGATCATCAAAATCCGTGTCTTTCGAGTTACATTTCGGGCAGATTATATCTCCCATGATATCAGCATCACATTACCCGGGGGGGTCTTACTTACAATTCTGCATTTGGATCTATTTGAACCCGGTGATACGGTGATACACTCTATATACATTCTCTGGAATTTTTCCCCTTGGCCTGAT
>CAYWHV010000276.1:0-3986 GCA_964458045.1 uncultured Methanospirillum sp. | reverse complement strand
GGATAAAATCCATGTTTAAATGAGTTTGTAATCAGCTCGTTCATAATAAGTCCAAGTGGTATGCCGGCATCAATCGTCATCTCGATAGAGGGATCGCAGATAAGATCAAGGGTAATGAGTGATTCATCCGGTGAGAAGTCAGAGATGAGGGTGCTAGCGAGTGAATTGATATATTCAAGCAGATTAATGCTGACCAGGTTATCGGTCCGGTATAATTTCTCATGCACGATGGCCATCGAGAGGATCCGGTTCTTACTCTCCTGCAGGACATCATAGACAACCGGGTTATCAACCATGCTGCTTTGAATCCGGAGCATGCTGACAATTATCTGCATATTGTTCTTCACCCGGTGATGGACCTCCCGGAGCAGTATATCTTTCTCTTTCAGGGACAGTCTGATATCATCCTCGGCCTGTTTTCTGACTGTAATGTCCATGATACTGCCGATGATCGCAGGTTTTCCCTTGTACACGATTCCACTGATGAGATTTTCAATCCTTACCATCCTTCCGTCAGCGGTAATACCCCTGAACTCATAATCATCCGTTTCATCTGGGTTTTCGATGATCCGCTGATGATGTGACAGGACCATGTCGGTGTCTTCCGGATGAATGTAGTGAAGAAGAGGCGAGTTTTCAAGATCTTCCCGTCTGCATCCAAGAATCTCCGAGAGCCGGGGATTGGTATAGATAAACCGGTCATCCTGCACCAGGTACACACCGACTAATGATCGTTCAACCGGTTTATGGAACAGCTCTTCGGTCTGATACCTGCTTATTGCAGATCCAATCACCTCTGAAGCCATGATGAGTGCCTCAATCTCAGCGATGGGGCTTATGTGCTCTTTTCTCCAGGTGACAAGAGCAAGTGTCCCCCACAGGGTTTCAGAAGAAAACACCGGGAGGAGAAGGAGAAATGAGGGAGCATGCTCCTCATCAGGCATCGATAATTCATTCCTGATCGCCTTACTGTCACCGAGGTAGAACCGGTTTTTTTCCAGATAACTGAATAATGAAGGAATTAACCGGGAACATAAATCCGGCTCATCTGCAAGCGAATCCCGAACGTCAGACATCGTCCACTCACAGTAATATTCCTCAAATCCGGCTCTTCCATAAAAATTCATCCCAAGAAGAATCACCTGCTCAACGCCTGCTGCCTGCCCAAGGAGCTCAAGACATTCCGGGATGATCGGTGCCCATTCATTGTGCCGGACAAGGGTTTGCGCTACCGTACTGACTGCACTGAGAATACGGTCTCTTCGTTCGAGTTCCTGTCTGGTCTGCACAAGGTCGGTAATATCGAGTGAGGTACCGACAAGGCCGGTGACCATACCTGCGAGATCATGAACCGGGATTTTAGACGAGACAAACCACTGTGGTTTCCCGTCTTCTCCGTACACCTCTTCCTCAAGGTTATAGATGGGAACATTCTCTGCAAGGACCTTCTTATCGGTCTTCTCCCGAAGCGCTGCGACTTCCCCGGAAAAGAAGTCATTATCTGTTTTTCCCGGAAGTTCCCCGGCATCACAATGAACAAAAGAGAGAAACGGCTCATTCCCCGTAAGGTACCTGAGCTCATTATTCTTCATGTAAATCTGGGCTGTAGATGATGCCAGGATTGCCGATATCCGCTCGTAATATTCATGGAGGTTTTGTTCCGCTTCCAATCGTTCCCGAATCTCCCTGGAGATACAAAAGAGCACATGACGGTCCCCCCAGGAACCGATACTCCCCCTGGTCTCGACAGGAACTTCTAGGCCCTTTCGGTCAAGGAGGGGATAGGTATTCTGGATTGTCCCCCCTGAACCGGTCAGGTCCATAAACTGGAAAATAATCTCATCCCTGATCTCTGGTGGATAGAGGACCTGAACCGGCATCCCGATAAGTTCCTCTTCTGAATACCCAAGCACTCTCGTAGCAGCCGGATTCACATTCAGGATGGTCCCGTCCATGTCAATGACAATGACCAGTTCCTGCATCACTTTATAGAGTTCGGACAGTTCATTCTCACGCTGACGGACCAGTTCTTCAGAGCGAATCCTGACAAGCGTGTTCCCAAGATAACCTGTGATCAACTCCATGGTGTCCGAAAGTTCGGGATGGATTGATTTCGGATTATCAAGAATGAAGGACAGGACACCGATCACATCCGTTCCTGCCATAATCGGGATCTGACCCCCGGAGCAGTGTTCGGCTTTCTCCGGTGTATCAGGTACCAGGCAATACCGTGCTTTCTTCGTATAGACGATCTGGTACAGGTCGCCAAACGTAAACCGCCTGATGAGATCATTGGGCAGGTTGTGTGATATTGCAAGTTCAATCTTGTTGGTTTTCCGGTTAATCAGGTGGATTGCGCCGGAGTTACATCCGGCCAGAAAACGGACGGTGGTGAGGGTTGCATCAAGAGCCTGGTTACTTGTCGAGCTTTCAGAGAGTCTGGCCATGAGATCCCGCTGAGTTCGCATCAGCATCTCCCTGGTCCTGTCACCTTTCTCAGTATCTTTCTTGGCGCGATATTTCTCTACTGAATTGGTGATTTTCTGGGCGATATCCGGAAATAACCGTGATGGTTCCTCACTTTTAAACTGGATAAAATCCGCACCGGCGTTGGTTGCATTCAGGATAACGTCCTTGTCATCAAGAGCGGTCAGAAGAACAAAGGGAATGTCAGGGACAAGAGATTTTACCTTTCTGATGAATGAAATCCCGTCCATCTCTTCCATGAGATAGTCGGTGATCACCGCATCTGCCTCACCTGCAACAATTTTATCTATGGCATCTTCCGGAGACGTATAGACGGTAATCTCGAAATCACCAAAGTCTTCCATGTAGATGCTGAGCATCTCACCAAATGCCGGTTCATCATCAACCGCAATGATCTTTATCATTGACTCTTCCTGATGAAGAGAGATTTTTTTAGAACCTGAAAAAGGTGTTGATGTATCATGCGGGAAAAAAGGGTTCTGGGTAACCGGTATGAAAAGGAGATTTTCCCATACCCGGATCCTGAAAGGTTTAAAAAATTTCAGAGAGCCTTCCTTCTCGTTATGACTTTTTTTTCCCGTTCAGATATTTGAGCAGCCAGGGAATGCCGTCAGGAGATGGATGAACCTCGATAAACCGGTCAAATTCATCAATTCTGATATCACTGTTCATCATCCATCCAAGGTAGGCCATCGCAACAGACGCTGCAGGGGAGGCTTCTGCAAGACCGGTTAACAGGCCGTTCTCATCAAACTCGATGGTTGCAGAACCGGTATGATGGTTCGTAACGTCCCAGAATGTGCCCGGGCCTGCCGGTCCGGGGATAGTAAGCCCCTTCCTGACCTCGCCTGGTCTTCGGCAATATGCGAGATCATGTTTGAGTTTGATCGCCTGGGGGATTGCGGGCGGGTCAGGTTCAAAAGGATTTCCAAGGATTGCGTCAGCAGCTCGTCGTCCCTGGTGCCGTGCAACCGGTGTCAGATACCCGGTCCCCGTAACATCCCCGGCGGCATAGATTCCAGGAGCAGAGGTCTCCATGTGATCATTGACCAGAAGGGCACCATCCGGACCGCAGGCAATACCTGATATAAATCCGGTATTTGGGATCATCCCGGCAGCAAGAAGCACAGCATCGGCGGCAATCTCCCGCGTTCCGCCATTCTCCCGAACAATAACCCCGGTGACACCATTCTGCCCGGTGATTCCTGCAACGGTGACATGCTCCTCAAGGGTAACCTGGCTGAGATCCTTTCTGGCTTCCTTTACCAGTTGCTCTGGAAATGTCCGAAGTAAGGAGCTTCTTGCAAGGATGGTCACCTCAGATCCAAAGGAACTGAAGATATAGGCAAACTCAGCTGCAATAACCCCGCTGCCGATAATGACCATTCGCTTCGGAAGGGCGGGCATTGAGAGGATGGTATGGGCCGTATACACGCCCGGAAGGCAGCAGCCCGATATCTCCGGGATCCGTGGATGTGCTCCTGATGCAACAATGACTG
>CAYWHV010000275.1:0-4042 GCA_964458045.1 uncultured Methanospirillum sp. | reverse complement strand
TGCTCCTTCTGCTGCTCAATGAGCTGGCAGAGCGGACATCCCATCTCCCAGGGCCTGGCACCTTTCGCAATAAGACTGACATGGAAGAGCTGATGAATCTCACAGACATTCTTGGTCCTGACCGCTGAACCCCACATGGTTCCCGGGAGAGAGATATTGCAGGTACAGTCCGGATATCCGTTACACCCGATAAATTGAGAGCCACCCTTTCGCCTGATACGAAGATCCTTCCCGCACACCGGACATGGTCCGATGGTCAGTTCCTCATCGGTCTGACCCATGATCTCCTGACCGATGACTGACTCGTTGGGTTCTAATTCATCAAAGACCTGGTGAAGCATCTTTCTGGAGTCGTCAACCACCCCGTCGCGGGACATATTTTTGACCTTGATTGCCTCCATCGCCTGTTCAAGTTTCTGGGTCATATCAGGTCTGGTGATGGTTGAAGCGTGAATTTCAAGTGATTCGGTCACTGCCTTCCCGACAAGGGTTGGACGAAGGGGGTTTCCTTCGATGTACTTACGTGAGATGAGTTTTTGAATCACCTCATGCCTGGTTGATTTCGTTCCAAGACCCAGTTCCTCCATCACCTGAATTAGTTTGCTCTGTGAATACCGCGGTGGTGGCTGCGTCTGCTTCTCTTCAAGGTTCAGATCCTGTATCTTCAGTTTTTCTCCCTTTTTGACCACCGGGAGGACGGAATCTTTCGCCTCTGAGTACGGGTAGACGGTCCTCCATCCGGCTGTAGTCAGACGGGAACCGGTTGCGATGTAATTTTGTCCGGTTGCGTCCATCCCGATACGCATGGTTGCCCATTCAGCATCTGGTGACAAGGTTGCCAGGAATCGGCGCACAACCAGTTCGTATAATTTCCAGTTCTCACCAAGCTGCTCTGCTGTTGCAACCCCAGTTGGATGAATTGGCGGGTGATCGGTTGAGGATTTTTTACCTTCGGTCGGTTTTGCCCGCTTATTCTTTCGGACCCATGCAACATCAGGAGCAAATTTGGTTTTTTCAAGCGTGGTCAGAATGCTTTCAAGGTTCAGGGACGGGGGATAGATCGTGTTGTCTGTACGAGGATACGAGATAAATCCGTTCATATAGAGTTCTTCAGCAACACGCATTGCATTTGCTGCAGAATACCCAATCCGAGCAGCGGCAACGATAAACTGGGTTGTGTCAAATGGAGTCGGCGCCCGGTCTACCCGTTTTCCTTCCTTAACTTCTGTAACAACGAGTGGATCTTTAGTCCCGGCATACGCCGCATCGGCGAGTTTCTTATCAGTAAAACGGCCTTCAGCATGACGAGCAACAATGGATTGACCATCTTTCTCAGTAGTCAGGGAGATTTCCCAGTATGGTTCGGGTATAAATGACTCAATCTCCTTCTCCCGGTCAACTATCATTGCAAGTGTTGGCGACTGGACACGTCCGACTGAAAGGATGTTCCCACCACCCCGTTTTGCAGCCAGACTGATGAAGCGTGTAAGGGATGCCCCCCAGATGAGATCCACAACCTGTCTTGCCTCACCTGCCGCTGCAAGATCAAAATCCAGATCACTCGGTTCTGAAAAGGCCCGGTTTATCTCTTCTTTGGTAATCGCAGAAAACCGTGCACGATCAACAGGGACTTTCGGATTGACTGCACGGACCAGTTCATATGCTTCCTTACCGATAAGTTCCCCTTCGGTATCAAAATCAGTAGCTATCGTGACGCGGTTTGCTTTTTTGGCAATCTTATGGATCAGTTTTACAATCGCAGGTTCAGTGGGACGCTTAATAGTCCCTGCATCGATTAATGACCGGGGAGGTCGTTCCTGTGACCGCCAGTTGGTATATCCTTCAACGAAATCGACCTCAACCACATGGCCACGAAGTCCGACTGATGTCTTGTCGCCAAAGGTGTATACATTCACCCCGCCCTCCTTCGTTGCCGAAACTTTATCCTTTCCGGAAAGGATCTGGGCTATCCGGTTTGCGGCAATATTCTTTTCGGCAATAATCAGATGCATGGTATCAGACCTTTTTATCGAGAATCTCTTTGAGAAGCGTATTCAGATGTCCGGGATCTGCACGACCCCTGCATTTCTTCATGACCTGTCCGACAAGGAAATTGAGCGCCTGCATCTTTCCAGCATAGTAATCATCTACTGCTGACTGTTGTTCGGCGATTACTTCCTGTATCATTGCGGTAACCTGATCTCCACTGGTCTTTGCAAGTCCAAGCCGACTCACAATCGCCTGGGGGTTTTCTGGTTTTTTACCCTCTTTTACGGCATCAAGAATCAGCCGGAGAATTTCTACGGCAGACTTGTCGGTAATGGTGTCGGATTTTATAAGTTTGATCAGTTCACGGAAGAGATCTGCCGGCATTGCTACGATGGAAAAGTCACGGTAATTAAGTTCACCAAGCAGGTAATCTGCAGTCCATGTAGCAGCAAGGGCAGGATCTTCCGGTGCGACCGCCTCATAGAACTCTGCAAGTTTGAGACCTCCGGTCAGGGTCTTTGCATGTTCAGGTGAGACTGCGTACTGGGAAACAAACCGTTCCCTGCGTGCATCGGGGAGTTCAGGAAGTTCTATTGCATCGACCCATGATGCAACCCTGAGCGGGAGGAGATCCGGTTCAGGGAAGTACCGGTAATCATTCTCTTCTTCTTTTGAACGGGATGAAGTGGTCACCCCCCGTGCCTCGACAAAGTGCCGGGTCTCCCGTGCCACCGTCTGACCACGCCGGAGCAGGTTCCGCTGCCTGGTTAATTCAAAAGTAAGAGCCTTTTCAACACCCTTATAGGACGAGATGTTCTTGACCTCAACCCGTGCAGATCCCTTCAGTGATATATTTGCATCAACACGAAGAGATCCTTCCTTTTCTGAGTCAAACACATTAAGATATTCAAGGGTTGCCCGAAGTTTATTCAAAAATTTCCGAGCTTCCTTTGGAGATCGGAGATCCGGTTCGGTGACTATCTCGATAAGCGGGATACCCGCACGGTTATAGTCAACAAGGGTATATTTGCCCCGATCGGTGGTTCCCATGTGGACAGAACGTCCGGGGTCTTCCTCAAGGTGGATTCGGGTAATCCGAATCTCTTTCTCTCCATTATCACCGTCAATCAGGAGTTTTCCCCATTCAGCCAGTGGTTTGTCATACTGGGTGATCTGGTATGCCTTGTTCAGATCCGGATAAAAGTAGTTCTTTCGTGAGAACTCTGATTCATCCCTGATGGTGCAGTTGAGCGCCTTTCCAACTTTGAGTGCAAACTCTATCGCCCGCTTGTTCACCATCGGCATACTGCCCGGAAGACCAAGACAGACCGGACAGGTGTGAGTGTTCGGCTCATTGTCACGAAAATCCGTTGAACAGCTGCAGAACATCTTGGACTTCGTGTTCAGCTGACAATGGATTTCAAGACCGATGATCGTCTCCCGATCTTCCATCATGCTCCCCCCTGTTCAAAGGCATACGCTGTGTCAATGATCCGCTCATCCTCAAAATATCGTCCGATAAGTTGCAGTCCGACCGGCATATGATCCACTTTTCCACATGGCACTGACAAAGCCGGAACTCCTGCAAGGTTTGCCGGGACCGTCAGGATATCAGAGAGATACATCTGCAGGGGATCGCTCTTTTCCCCAAATTTGAAGGCAATATCAGGCATGGTCGGACCAGCAATCACATCAACATCCTTAAATATCCGCTCAAAGTCATCCCTGACCATCTGCCGTGCAGTCTGGGCTTTCTGGTAATACCTGCCATAGTATCCGGCTGCAAGTGAGAATGTACCAAGAATGATACGTCGGCGGACTTCTTTCCCAAAACCTGCCTTTCTCTGATCAGAGTAGGCATCATGCCAGCTCTTCAGGATCTCAACAGGCGAGCCATACCTGACACCATCAAACCGTGCCAGGTTACTGGAGGCTTCACTGGTGCAGGTGACATAGTAGGCGGATAAGGCATATTTCATCGATGGTATGGTGCACGGTACTGCCTTTGCACCCAGGGACTCAAGCGAATCAATCGCCTTTCTGACAACTTCAG